>DASXWI010000130.1:0-11454 GCA_036503755.1 Saprospiraceae bacterium
TACTAAATTGAAAGCTTTCAGCTTTCAATTGCGGTGTTTCTCAGGTTTCGCTTTATACCTGTCCTTCTTTGCGTTGTAATTTTTCTTTTTGGGAAGAAGGCCGGAGGTGGTTTTGCTGGCTTTATATTCTCCGTGTTTGTCGACTTTGGTCTGGGCGGACTCGGCGGGACAGCCGGATTTTTTACTGCAGGAAGGGGCTGATAGGGCTATAAACAGGGCAAAAACGAGGTATCCGATGTGTTTCATGCCGTAAAAATATGGCTTTTAGGGGTGTGTTGTTGAAAAAAGTCAATAAAATCAAGCCCTTCAGGCTAATTTTAATGTATAAAATTTGTTTTTAATATATCCGCTACCTACATTTACCCCCGAATTAATTTATTATTTAACATTAATCAACTGATAATGAACAAAGGCGATTTAATTGAAGCTATTGCCAAAGGCACTGAGCTTAGCAAAGCTGATGCCGGCCGTGCACTTGATGCAACCCTGGAAGCTATCACCAAGACCCTGAAAAAAGGTGACAAAGTGACTTTACCAGGTTTCGGCACTTTCTCGACCAGCAAACGTGCTGCCCGTACAGGTCGCAATCCAGCTACTGGCGAAACGATCAAGATCAAAGCAAAGAAGACAGCTAAATTCAAAGCTGGTTCTGCGCTTGCTGATGCAGTGAAATAATTTTTCACCAAGACATCGTTCGTACCTCAATTACGGTACACACCATGAAGAAGGCACTCTGTTTTTAGATTGCCTTCTTCTTTTTCTTTTTTAATCAAAGCCAACCTCCCGATCATGCCTGACATTCAGGAACTCAAACGCATCAGCAGCCAGGTGCGTCGCGACATTATCCGTATGGTCCATCAATGCCAAAGTGGACATCCTGGCGGTTCATTGGGCTGCACTGATTTTATGGTCGCCCTTTACTTTCACGTCATGCGTCACAGTCTTCCTTTTACGATGGAAGGAAAAGGTGAGGATATGTTTTTCCTCTCCAATGGACACATCTCCCCAGTCTGGTATAGTGTCTTGTCCCGCAGTGGTTATTTTCCGACGACCGAAATGGGCACATTCAGAAAAATTAATTCAAGACTACAAGGTCATCCCACTACACACGAAGGTTTACCTGGTGTGCGTGTTGCTTCCGGATCATTAGGTCAAGGGGTTTCTGTTGCTATTGGTGCAGCCATGGCTAAAAAAATAGATAAAGATCCCTGCTTTGTATATGTACTCACCGGTGATGGTGAATTGCAGGAAGGACAAGTATGGGAAGCGATGATGTCTGCTACCCATCATAAAGTAGATAACCTCATTGTCACCGTGGATTGGAATGGTCAGCAGATTGATGGCCCTACCAAAGAAGTAATGTCCCTTGGTGATCTTGAAGCGAAGTGGAAAGCATTTGGATGGATTGTCCTCCACATGAATGGAAACAAAATAGAAGAAGTACTTGATGTACTAAAACAAGCAAATGCATTAACCGGCAAAGGACAACCTATCGTTATCCTGATGAAAACAGATATGGGTTATGGCGTTGACTTTATGATGGGATCACATCATTGGCACGGCATCGCTCCTAATGATGAGCAGAAGGACAAAGCGCTTGCACAACTTGAGGAGACGCTAGGCGATTACTAGTGAGCAGTGAGCAGTGAGCAGTGAGCAGTGAGTTGTGAGTTGTGAGTTGTGAGTTGTGAGTTGTGAGCAGTGAGCAGTGAGTTGAGAGTTGTGAGTTGTGAGTTGTGAGTTGTGAAAATCGTGAGGCGTGAGTCGTCAGACGTGAGAGGAGAATCAAAGGCCTGAAAGGCTGACATGAACTAGCCAAGGGTAAAGACCCTGGTCAACAAAACAAAAACGTAAATCAAAAGCCTGAAAGGCTGACATCTACCAGCGATGGGTAAAACCCATCGAACAGTGAGTAGTGAGAATCGTCAGGCGTGAGTCGTCAGGCGTGAGAGGAGAATCAAAAGCCTGAAAGGCTGACATCTACCAGCGATGGGTAAAACCCATCGAAGAGTGAGAAGTGAGTTGTCAGTTGAGAGAATTGTTTTATTTAAAAATCAATGCCCCGTAGGGGCTATAGGTTGGTAACCTATCAAAACAAAAAATTTCCTCGCGCCGTAGGTGCGAAACTGAGTAGTGAATTCAATTACATTATATCTATAATCATAAAAACATGTTGACAGATTTTCCGGTGACTGGTAAGAAAGCTACACGCGATGGCTTCGGGGATGGATTGCTTGCAGCCGGGGAGCAACATCCCAATGTTGTAGCATTGTGTGCAGACCTGGTAGGCTCGCTGAAGATGAATGCATTTATCAAAGCATTTCCTGAGCGTTTTGTGCAGACGGGTGTGGCGGAAGCGAATATGATGGGGATTGCAGCAGGACTAGCAACCGCAGGGAAAATACCCTACACCGGTACATTCGCGAACTTCTCAACAGGCCGTGTATATGATCAGATACGTCAGTCCATAGCCTACTCTGGCAAAAATGTAAAGATCTGTGCATCACATGCAGGCCTTACACTTGGTGAAGATGGTGCAACCCACCAGATCCTTGAAGATATAGGTTTGATGAAGATGCTTCCGGGCATGACCGTCATCAATCCATGTGATTACAACCAGACCAAAGCAGCCACCATTGCTATCGCAGATCACATTGGACCTGTTTACCTGCGTTTCGGTCGTCCTTCATGGCCCATCTTTATGCCGGATACTTTACCCTTTATTATCGGAAAAGGAATCATGATGCAGGAAGGTACGGATGTGACCATCATTGCGACCGGACATCTTGTAGCTTATGCAATGGAAGCCGTAAAGACATTAAGCGAGCAGGGCATCTCTGCCGAGCTCATCAATATCCATACGATCAAACCTTTGGATGAAGAAATCATCCTTGACTCTGTCTCCAAAACAAAATGTGTTGTCACTGCAGAAGAACATCAACGCAACGGCGGACTAGGTGATACAGTCGCACAACTCTTAGCACGCAAACATCCGACTCCACAGGAATATGTGGCGGTGAATGATAGCTTTGGAGAAAGCGGTGTGCCAGAACAATTACTGGCGAAGTATGGACTTAGTCCCGCGAATATTGTCAGTGCTGTGGAAGATGTGTTGAAGAGGAAATAATTCGGGCATCATTGATATAAAGCAACCAGACCAGCTTAAGATACGGTTGCCTGATGATCAGGAATCAGTTGTTTATTTCGTCAAGAACATTTCCAACCTTTCTACATACTGCCGGTCTTCGCTGATCAGTGCCATTTGGCATCCAACCATTTCACCTGATTTGGTGTCGATCATGTAACGGATGTTAAACTCATCTCCATCCAATTCAAGGTATGCCGTATGGTCCGCTACTGAAGTATAGGTATAGATTAATACCCGATCTGATGATCTTGTGCGCGCTAATGTGGAATGGTTTAATGCATCAGGCGTGACAGGAGTATCATTCATGAATCCATAAGTAGCTATGCCCTTTCGTTTTTCCTCCATATGGTTTTTCAAAACCACATTTTCAATGGCACCCATGACACCCAGCAAGCAAGTGGATCTGACCCCACGTATATGAAGCTTCGTAGAATCCTTTGTAGAAAGTGACCCATCTACAAAACCATTATACACGATACTTTTAAAGGTTGTATTGGGTTTCAATCGCAAACTTAATGTATCACGATCCAGAATATCCCCTTCCAGGTCCATCATTGTCACCATGCCTTTATATCGTTTCAAATCCTTAAGAGGTAATATCTTGATTGCTCCGGAAGAAGCCTGATCTGTAATCCTACCTCTTATGATTTTCATTTTTCCATCGGCTTCATGCACGAAACGATGAGTTAAAGCAACTCCCTTTATGCCTTTCCGTAGAAATTTCAAATCAATGTAAGCTTTCTTGCCGGCTACATCCGCAATCAAATCTTCTGTGAGCATTGACTTCAACCCATCCGTTCCTTTCGGCAATACTTCAGTTTCATATCGAATGGTGAGTATGCTGTCTTTCTTATTCCAAACTTTGTCTTTATACGTGATCAGGTGAGAGGGTATTGGATCAGATCCATTCAGTCTTCGCATATGCTGCAAACCCTGATTATTGACTTTGGTGACATTACCGCTCTCATCAAACTGAAAACCCTGTGCTTCCAGCACGTCCCGTACACGATCATTTGAAATCTTGATCTCATTGCTTCTATCAAACCTGTTTTGGCTACTCCTATTCTGTTGCCGAGAACAAGAATTCCCTATCCGAATTAAAAAAATAATACCCATGATAACATAGAGTACAATTCGCCATGGGTTGGAAGACGGACGTGCGACAAGATAATTCTCGAGCTGATTGACAAGTTGATCATTTCCTTCCTTATTGTATGTCTGAGCAGCAATAGTGGCTGCTTCGATCACGAGCTGGATGGATTCCTTTGGCCAAGATTTTATATTGTGTTGCTCCTTGACAAAAACAACGACCACATGATTATAACACCACACTCCCAGTTCAACAAGGCAGGTTTTAAACTCAGCGGGTAAATATTTAAAAAACCTAATGACTTCACTTTGCAGAATTTGTGACAATTCCGGTTTAAATGCATACTTTCCTTGCGTCACAAATGGATCAGGATACTTCTCCTTCAGAGATTCCGTAAATGTTCTTAAGGTTGTAAATGTGTTGCTGTAAGCAATTGCCTGTTGCTCCGCTGTTCTTCTGGAAGTATAATATTGAATCGGACCTAATAAATTTGTTGTTTCCCAGGAGAAATCCAGAATATGTTCAGGCAATTTATTGTTGATCATTTCCACCAGAAGATCATGGATCGACTCGGCATGCTCGGGATGCTGATCAATGGCGCTGATGGCTTTGGCTTGATTAAATTTTTGAAGATCTTCCTCTTCAAGTAATTCCCTGATAGTAGTATGCTGATAAATTGTCCAATGCAATCCTGGATTTGCTTGTAACATATCCAGAAGAGTGACTACTTCATCCTTGTCATAATAGTGCCCGTGTATCTCTACTACCGGTTCCGCTGAAAACTGAAAATGCAATAAAATCTCATTTCTGATTTTCTTCAAGTCAATATCTGGAAACTGGGTGCGTTGGGCTTCGGAAAGTAATGGGATGGGGCTGACGTATGGCATATCGATTATTCAAGTCCTGTTTTCCGGTTAGTAAAATATTGCGCCCCAGTGGTTTCCTTTTCATACTGTTGTATGAGTTGTTGGAGGGCATTAGCCAGATGGTGCATGTCATTCTGCTCGATGGCATGCTGTCCCTGTTCAAACAATTTTTCCGCTTTGCTTTTATCCTGAAAAGATTTATCACGTAGCCCTGAAAGCATATAGCGAAGATCTTCCATCGTATATGTTCTGGGCTGGTGTAGCCGCCTGACCATGGCTTCCAATTGTCCTATTTTTATCCGAATGCGATTGATGTCTCCTTCCTGAAGCAAGGCACGTTCACCTGCAATGATTTCTTCAAACTTTCGAATCTCAATGTCAGACTGGGATGATTGGGTAGCCAGGATCTGGCAATATCTCTTCTCTTGCATATATTCTTCAATTATACGAGTGAGATAGCTTGAATTAAATATGGCATGAATGCGTTTACCGAGTTCCCTGGTTTGAATCTCGAGTTGATATTTTTCATCCGTCCCGTCCATCACATCAAGTATGTGGACCTTCTGTTCCAACTCCTGTATGTCATCTATAAGTCGAAGGATATGGGCGGCTTCTTCGTAGTTACCTGTGCGTTCACAGATTAAACGTCTTTTTTCAAGATTATTTAAATAATACTTGGTGGTTTCCAGAATCAGGGAGGGATTGAATGCAATTTCAGAAGGACTAAATGTATCTTCAAAATGCTGATCTGTAAGCACCAGATATGCCCCAACCTTGACATCCCGAGATTCTGATATTTCGATAGTCAACTCGATGTCCGAACCTTTAACCAGGTCGCGTTCCAAATCCTTCCCATGAATTTCAATGGTGCCTATTCGTTTATTGGCTTGTGGAATGGAATCGATGTCTCCTTCGTAAACATTGATCGCAATATGCTTTGTAGAGTGGCGGGTCAATGTCTCACCTACTTTTTTGGTAATGGTCCTTCTCACAGGTAGGATAGTGTTTTTTCGAAACAAGATATCCAGATACGTCCCATCATCCTCCTTGTCATCTACCTCGATCCCGATCGGATGTGGTAAAGGTTGCCCATGAATACCAAATTTACCATGCGTGATACCAGCGTGATCTGTATGTACTGTATTTCCAGCAGCATCATAAACTTTCACTTCAAAATCATTATAAACATTTGGCAATAGGGGTAATTGGAGAATGTGGGTAGATTGCAACGAAATCATTCCGGAATCAAATCCTCCATCCTGGCGAGTTACCCTTAAGGAATGGGGAGCAACTGGAATTCCATCGGTTTTTATCATCAGTGCCGTATCGTCACTTTTGACGAGTCGCTCGTAAGCCATTTGAATCTTTAAGCCTTTTCTGCCTGATGAGGGTGGTGCTGTTTGAGTAGATCGGGAATTCATTTTAACGCGTTGTCCTGCGAAATAGGCAGCGCCAACAACCACCGCTGTCGTGGGATCAATAGATGAATTGATTTCTACATCAAATGCACTCGATAATGCTGTGCGTATGCATGGAAGATATGTAGTACCTCCAACGAGGAGGATGCATTTCACATCGCTGGCAGTTATTTCATTTCTTCTAAACAAGGTATCCACAAGACTTAGTGCACGTTGTACAAAAGGCATCGCGATTGCATCAAGCTGCTGGCGGGAAAAAGGAAGAACGATATCGAGGGCTTTCCCAGCCTCATCCACCGTTTCAAATTCTATTTCCGTTTCTGATGCAGAGGATACCATGATCTTTGCTTCCTCAGCAAGATAAATCAGCTTGTGATATAGCCTATGATAGATGCCATCTGTATTTCGCATTTTATGCATCAGAGAAGTGAATGAGCCCCGCTTTTCCAATTCTGGAATGAGGTATTGTTCTACAATAGCACGGTCTATATCTTTTCCGCCTAGAAAATTATCTCCTTCATGATCCAGGATCTTCATTTCGTCATCATCGATACCGGTCAACGCCACATCAAACGTTCCCCCGCCAAAATCGAAGACCACCCATTTACCTTCCTGCATGTCTGACTTCTGACGATTGGCATAAGCAAGGGAGGCGGCAATGGGTTCTTGCAACAATACTACTTCTGTAAACCCGGCAGCATATCCTGCCTCCTTGGTTGCATTGGATTGATTTGTATCGAACGCAGCCGGAATTGTAATGACCACAGCATCCAATGGAGGATGAGATAGCACGAAAGTCTTGAGTTCCTTCAGGATGAGGCTGGATAACTCAATCGGACTCGTTTCTCTATTGACTGCTGCAACTGAAAACCTGTCCATGCTACCCATCCTACGTTTGAAGCCTCCAAACACATCACCGGATTCCTTTTGCAACAACTCAGATGCTTTTTCTCCGACAATAATGCGATCACCTTTAAAGGCGACGACGGATGGAAGTGTTTGCTTTAATGTGCGTGGGTTCTTGAACACACTCACTTCGCCGTTTTCGCAAATGGCAATAGCGGAATTGGTAGTGCCCAGATCGATGCCGAAATTGATTGTTTGACTCATATTTCAATTATTGGATAATAACCACACCTGGCTGGATGAGGCGAGGACCTTCTGATGTAATATGATAAATGACTGGTTTGATCACTTCTACGATTTTTAAAGCATCATGTGCATCACCTTGCAACATGGCTTCACAATCTGTTCTTGTAAAATCATAGGATTCACCTTCAGGGTTATGTACATGGATATTGGCCTCCTTGAGTAAATCCCGGATGCGGTCAAAGCGACGCTGATAAAAATCCCGGTCGGCAAGACTACGTGTGCGCACATCCAGGGTATGTATCTGATTAATAATCTGACACCAGGTCATCAAGAAAGGGTCCATAAGACAAGGGTGATAGGTAAAGATATTAATTGTGCGGATATGGTATCCCAAGGTAACAAGTGTAGGCCAATCCTAAAACCACCCTCATCACCATTCCATCTCCAAGTATGCAACAATAATTCAGCATAAATATGCTATACAGTCAAGGCTAGAATCAGGTTAGGTTTACTTGCAAATGTATTGGTCAAGTAAAACCCTTCAAACCTAATAGCTATGAGTGCAAATCGCTTCCATCAATGTGCCACTGCCATTGAAGCACGCACAAATTGCAACATGCCTTTCATGTTGTTACTACTCACTTGTCTGACGCTATCTGTCCATGCGGAAGTTCTTACAAAGCCCCCATGTCCAACAGGAAAGGATACAACCTTGGTAATTTGTCCATTTAAAGGTTACGCTCCTGACCTGCTACTTCTGAATAATCTACCCTTGAATGGTGTATGGGAGCCCGCTCTTCAGCAACCTGCAGGGCAGGGATACTATAATTCATGTGTTGACAGTTCATCCGTTTATATATACACTACCTCCGTTCCGGAATGTCCGGAAGTACAGGACACAGTCAATTTCAATTTGCGATGGAGTCCTCCTTGCAATTGGGAGTATGAAGCCTGCATTACAGCCGACCAATATGAAGTTACTATACCTCCGTATCCGGAATTCGTTGGCAATAGTTATCACATAGACTTCTATGCGGCAGCAAGTCAAGGATCAAACTTTGAATGGGAATCTTGCGGTTCCTGGACATTAAATCCAGGTTTAACAAATACGATTTCCTGGGCACCTGGTTGGGACAATAATGAATTTACAAATCACTGCGTGGATGTACGATTATCCGAACCTGTTTCTGGTTGCGAGTGGTATTTTCCTCCTTTTGATTATGGTTACGAATATTGGGATTGTGAGGTGCCATCCTGTGAAACTATAGCCGTTGAGCCCATCTCAACATTTAAATCGATCAAGGTGTATCCTGTTCCAACGGAGGATGTTCTTTTTATTGATATTGAAAATCCAATCACGGAAATTCTTATATCAGGAGCAGATGGCAGGCTTTACAAAAGGATAACGCGTCTTGCATCAAAATCAATTGAAGTCGCTGATCTTGTTCCGGGGTGGTACTTTTTGAAAATCTTTGATGGGCATCGGTGGTATGTAGCGAGAATGATAAAATAAATGAAAAATACATGTGCGTCTCATGAGTTACTTGAATACGTTACCATGATCAGAAAATGAACTTACTGTTTAAAATGTATTCATCATTCAGAAATACAGTGAAAAAAGTGTACATTTCAATGAACAGACATACTTCTTGGTCATTTGATATGCCATTCGCAACACAGATCAATACACCTGATACGCTCATGCCTATTCTACATAGGTTGAAATGTGTTTATTCTTTAATCCTGTTATTACTTGGGACCTCGATGATGGCTATTGGCCAATCCTCTGATAAAATTGACTCGCTTCAACATGTAGTGCTTCAATCCAAACCGGATCCAGCCCAAAAAGCTGACTTGAATCAACAACTAGGCATTGCTTATCGTCAAGCTCAAATTCTCGATTCTGCGCTTTATTACCTCAAACAAAGTATAGATCTTTTCACCTCGCTTGGCGACTCCAGGGGTATTCTGAAATGCAATAACAGCATAGCTGAGATCTATCTGATGCAAGGCAATAATCCATTGGCTTCAGAAATTCTGTCCCGTAACATTCCCATAGCCACTGCACTTCAAGACAAAGAATCATTAGCACAGACCTATAATAACCTGGGTCGAACTTACAATCAACTTGGTGATTTTGACGCAGGGTTGAAGCATTATGAGGAAGCGCTGCGCTGGTCCAATGCGGCAGGCCTTGATCGCTTGACTGCCAGCACCTATTATGGCATGGGCATGAATTACTATGGGCGAGGAGATTTCCCAAAAGCACTAACTCAATATGAAAATGCCCTGGACTTATATAAACAACTGGAAAATAAAAATGCAATTGCCGTCACCTTGTCCGCCATGGGCAATATTTATTATGATCAAGGGCTTTATACAAAAGCTCTCCAGCATCATATCGATGCCTTAACTACGAACAAGGAATTGAACAATAATTTTGGTGTCGCATCAAATTATTCCAATATCGCCAATGTTTACTTTATCCAGGATAATTTTACGAAAGCACTTGAATTCCAAACTGAATCTTTGCATATGCATGAGAAGATTGGCAATAAGACTGGGATGGCGACGAATTATTATAACCTGGCTTTGATTTATGATCGACTCCACCAACACCAGGAAGCATTGACCGCACAACTCAGTTCACTGGCTATTCATGAGGAAATACAGGACAAAGCGGGTGCCATCTTTTGTCATAAACACCTAGGAGATCTTTATACGTCAAGATCCATGTTTCCTGAGGCGATCAAAAGTTATGAACAAGCTATTTCATTTTCGAAAGAAGTTGGCGACAAGGTCAATTTGGCTCGAATTTTAATAAGCCTTGGTACACTGCAAATAAAAATACACCAACTGACCCAGTCCCGGAAGAATATTGAGCAGGGACTTTTGATGTCCAGACAACAAGGCATCAAAGATGCTATACGGGATGCCTATTATCAACTTATGAAACTCGATAGTATATCTGGTCATTATCTGGATGCTCTGGCAAATTATAAATTATATACGTTGTATAAAGACAGCCTTTTAACAGAAAGCAATCACCAACTGACCCGTGAATTACAGACCCGGTATGAAACTGAGAAAAAGGACCAGGAGATTGCTTTGTTGAATAAAGAGTCCATAATTCAAAAACTGGAAATCAATAAGCAACGTGAACTAAAACAAATTTTGATTGGGACTTTTTTATTGGCGGCCTTTCTCTCTCTGTTGATTTATCATTTCTATATCACCAAACAAAAATTAAAACTCCTGTTATTACGCAACAAAATCGCCAGTGATCTGCATGATGATGTAGGGAGCACCCTGAGCAGCATTTCCATATTCTCTCAAATGGCCAAACAACAATCCAGGGATGTCAATCCCCTCCTGGATAGTATCGGGGAAAGCTCACGTAAAATGTTGGATGCGATGGCTGACATTGTATGGACCATCAATCCTGAAAATGATCAATTTGAAAAGATTATCCTTCGTATGCGAAGCTTTGCTTACGAGTTGCTCGGTGCAAAAAACATTGAATTTGAATTTAACGCTGAAGATGATATCTCCCGTCTGAAATTACCAATGGAAGTCCGCAAAAACTTGTACCTTATTTTCAAAGAAGCAACCAACAACCTTGCAAAATATGCAGATGCGAATAAAGCAACTTTCGCCATCAAGGAGGATAAAAATATATTGAGCATGATGATCAGGGACAATGGGAAAGGATTTGATCCGACCAGGTCCACAGAAGGAAATGGAATCAGAAACATGAAAAAGCGTGCTGAAGAAATTGGGGGCCGGCTCTCCATAGATTCAGCACCTGGCAACGGGACTACTATTCAATTGAGTGTTGCT
>DASXWI010000131.1:0-2650 GCA_036503755.1 Saprospiraceae bacterium
AATCATCACCACTGGCCAAATCAATCGCGTCTAAAACAGGAGTAGATCTCAGTGAGATCACTGGGACCGGAGATGGAGGAAGGATTGTCAAAAGAGACGTTGAAAAATTTGTCGCCGAAGGACCTTCAGTTTCAGCTCCTGCAAATGCACCCTCCTCTACTCCGCAATATGGAGACGTGCCTTTATCCCAAATGAGAAAGACCATTGCAAGAAGATTGGCAGAAAGCAAATTTTCGGCACCTCATTTTTACCTGACCATGAAAATCAACATGGACAAAACAGCAGAAGCACGTAAACAAATTAATGAACAATCTACATCCAGAATATCCTTTAATGATTTTGTCATCAAAGCCTGCGCAGCAGCATTACGTCAGCATCCTGCTATCAACTCTTCATGGCTTGGTGATAAAATCAGAATTAATAAAGACATCAATATTGGTGTAGCGGTTGCAGTAGATGAAGGATTGCTGGTACCGGTACTTTTTGCAGCTGACAAGATGGGATTGAAGGATATCAATTCCTTAGTGGGGACTTTGGCTGAAAAAGCCCGTCAAAAGAAACTTCAGCCACAGGAAATGCAAGGAAATACTTTTACGATTTCTAATCTTGGCATGTTCGGAATTGATGAATTTACCGGGATTATAAATCCACCTGATGCAGCCATACTGGCGGTTGGGACTATTTCCGATGAACTCTCTCTTGTAGATGGGAAAGTAACTTCTTCAAAAATCATGAAGGTTACTATGTCATGTGATCATAGGGTTGTTGATGGAGCAACTGGGGCAAAATTTCTCCAGACGCTGAAGCAATTCCTTGAACAACCTGTTGCAATGTTGCTGTAGTGAACTTCGGACACACACTGTCAGATAAAAATAAATTGAAATACGATGTCGCAGTACTCTTCACGTCACCTTGAATATGCCATTCGGACCATAGGCCAGTTGCCAGGGATTGGACGCAAAAGTGCTTTACGTATTGCGCTTTTTTTACTCAGAAATAAAACAACGATTCTCCCGGAATTGCTTGACGGATTAAATGGTATTCGTGAGCATATTCAACATTGCAAACAATGTCACAATCTCGCAGATGGAGATGTATGTGGTATATGTGCAAATCCAGTAAGACAAAAACAGACAGTTTGTGTTGTCGAGTCGGAACGTGATGTCATGGCGATAGAGGATACAGGTCAATATCATGGCTTATACCATGTACTCGGTGGCGTTATTTCCCCAATCGATGGCATTGGCCCACAAGACCTTAACATCAGCAGTCTTATTGACAGGATTACCAAAGGAGAAATTTCTGAAATTATCATGGCGATAAGCCCTACCATTGAGGGTGAAACCACCATCTTTTACCTGGGAAAACTTCTCAAGTCATACCCGGTCCGGATCAGCATAATCGCCAGGGGGGTTTCCTTTGGTGGTGAATTGGAATATGCCGATGGGCTTACACTTGGCCGATCCATAGTCGCAAGGACCAGCATTGAATTGACTGAGAACGCCTAATCCTACCAGTTGTTGAGACTCTCCGTTATCATCGTCAGTTACAATGTGTACCCCTTTTTAGATAATTGCCTCCGTTCAGTACAACAGGCAATGAAAAATATAGCGGGAGAAATCATTGTAGTGGACAATGCTTCCGTTGACGGAACTGTTCACCTTGTTCAACAATATTTTCCGGATGTCAAGCTAATCGCGAATCCTGATAACCGCGGATTTGCAAAGGCGAATAATCAAGGCATACTCCAATCCAAAGGGGAATATATACTCTTGCTCAACCCGGACACGATTGTGTCAGAAGATACTTTAGAAAAATGTATCCAATTCATGGAAAGCCATCTTGATGCAGGAGCCATCGGCGTGAGAATGCTCGATGGAAGTGGACGCTTTCTTCCTGAATCGAAACGTGGACTTCCTACATTGGCAGCTTCATTCATGAAGATGACAGGATTGTACAAACTCTTCCCCCTATCTGCTAAGTGGAACCGATATTACCAGGGGCAAATCGGAGAACATGAGACTGCAAAGATTGAAGTTTTGTGCGGTGCCTTTATGTTCATGCGAAAGGACGTGTTGGAAAAATCAGGATATCTCGATGAAGACTTCTTCATGTATGGAGAAGACATTGATTTATCCTATAGGATTACGAAAGCCGGGTATAGCATTTACTATTTTCCGGATACTGAAATTATCCATTACAAAGGTGAGTCGACTAAAAAATCAAGTCTGAACTATATCCTGACCTTTTACCAGGCGATGTTAATCTTTACCAATAAACATCCTGAATTCAGCGGGCAAAAAATTCTTATTAAGCTCGCCATCTACTTTCATGGTGTTCTTCAATTGATCAGGCAAAATGTAACTCGTTGGTGGCCACTTACGCTCGATTTAGCCATCATCACCGGAGCTTTTATAGTAACCGGTAAAGCTTGGGCGATTTATAAATTCAACACGCCGGATTATTTTAAGCCCTCTTTTTATTCATTCAATGTTCCATTGTATTCGATACTTATGATTTTATCCTTGTATCTCAATGGCACCTATGATAAACCGTTTAATAAGCGTTCGTCATGGATTGGTTTTTTTTCCGGCGTGGTGTTGATCCTTGTGGTATATGCTATTCTCCCTGTACATCTCCGGACTTCAAG
>DASXWI010000132.1:0-5508 GCA_036503755.1 Saprospiraceae bacterium
CTCAGGCCATGACGGTAACCGTTGTCGGATCTGTTCCTGACAATTGCATACCGACTGCTTCTGGTGATATTTGGTTTGAGATTCTAGGTAGTTCCGGTTCTTATACACTAGAAGCGGGAGCTGGTTTTCAGGATGCAGACACGCTTTTTAACCTCAATGCAGGGAACTATGATTTAACTGTAACTGACGATGTTACTGGTTGTACTGTAACACAGGCGTTTAGTATCCAGGATGGAGATGACAATGAAGAAGCTGATGTATCCTTTGTGATCGATGGTACTCCTTGTGAAGGTGGGACAATAACTGTACTCTATCAGGGAGGACCGATTCCTCCTGGTGCAGGAGTATTGTGGAGCACAGGTGAAGTCAATGATACAATTCTGATTACTGAAACAGACACACTCAGTGTAGATGTAATTCTTGGTGCACCAATCTTTTGTATCCTTGATGATACGGTCCATATAGAATGTGAAAGAATTCTCGATCTGGATATTACGGTTCAACATCCTTTATGTGGTGAAGGTGCCGAAGGAGGACCTTATACCGGCACAGTAATCGTTGACACCGCAAATGCTGTTGCACCTGTAACATGGATATGGTCTGTACCTGATACAACAACTTCAGGTATATACACTGGCCTCACGCCAGGAAAATATTATGTAACTGTCACGGATGGCCTGGACTCTGTAGCCGTTGATAGTTTTGAAATCATTGCTCCTCCTACGCTTGGACTTGCATTCAACAACATTGACAGTACTTCCTGTCATGATATTTGTGATGGAACAGCCACAATTGTCGCTGCAAACGGAGATCCAACGTTAGATTACCAACTCTATTGGGATCCGATCAATCCAATGGCTGACACCGGAATTATCTTTAACGTCAATAGCCTGTGTCCTGGCATGAATATTTTTATAGTCACCCAGGACGGCATCTGTTTTTATAAAGATTCAGTTGAAATCCTGGCTCCGGATAGCATCACAATCGACTTGATCCAGGCCGTCGATGCATCATGTCATGGCGATAGTGATGGTATCATCGAAGTTGCTGCTTCAGGAGGTACTCCCGGTTATGTTTATGATTGGGCGAACGGACCTACTACAGCCTTAAATAATGGAATAAGCGCAGGTTGGTATTATGTGACAATCACTGATAGCAACACCTGTTCAACATCTGACAGCTTTAGCATCTCAGAGCCTGACACCTTAATTGCAGATATTGATTCAGCAGGCACATTGAATCTTTCGTGTGGAGGAAATTCGGATGGTATTGTTTCCCTCAGTGTTTCCGGAGGAAATGGTGGAAATTATACTTACACATGGGATCCTGATGTTTCTACAACTTACCAAGCAGTTAATCTTGGTGTAGGTTTATATAGTATTACCGTAACTGACCCTAAAGGGTGTCAGGATACTACATCCTACTTGTTAACTGCCCCACCACCTATTGCGGTTGAATGGCCTGTCGTCGTTGATCCAGCATGTTTTGGTGATGAAACACTGTTACTCATTGAAAATGTAACTGGAGGCAGCGGCAACTATAGTTTCAACATTAACAGTGGTGCCTTATTCGATATAGGGGAACCAGTCATGCTAACATCAGGAATATATGTAGTCACAGTATTTGATGACCGTGGGTGTTCTACCGATACTACCTACATCATCATGGAACCGGATCCTATCATTGTTTCCATCAGCCCCGAAAACCCTGTTATTGATCTCGGAGATAGCATATTACTCACCGGTATTGTTGAACAAAGTCAACATCCGATTGCTATGTCCTTGTGGACATCTTCGGAGCCTTTGAGCTGTCCTACTTGTGAAGAGACCTGGGTTTTCAATGTGGTCCCTGCAACATATACATGGACCGTCATAGATACAAATGGATGTGAAGGATCCTCTAACATCCTTGTAGATGTGGACTATGAGCGTGATGTTTACATCCCTAATGTCTTCAGCCCAAATAATGATGGCCGTAATGATGAGTTTAAAATCTTTACAGGTCCAGGAGTGGTCTCCATCAATTTTATTAATATTTATGATCGCTGGGGGAATCTCCTGCATGTTGAAGGCCAGCAAATGCCAAGTGAATCCGGCGCCGGCCATTGGGATGGAACTGCAAAGGGGGGCGAGCTAGTAGGCCCAGGTGTATACGTCTATGTTGTAGAAATCACCTTTGTAGATAACAATACAACGCTGACGTATAGTGGGGATGTGACGCTGCTGAAATAGCTATCAGCTATCAGCTATCAGCTGTCAGTGTCTTGGGATCAATGAGTTAAGTTAAATTACTCCGTGCACCCCATTTACCACGTGCGAAAAAATAAGCAGTCGGCTTTCAGCTGTTTGACGTCAGTTAAAAATCTATTTCTGTTAATTCAGAACCATAAGCAAACTTCAACACTAGACATCTATAAAAAATTAATAAATGCCTGTTGAATTGATCTGACAGCTGATAGCTGATAGCTGACAGCTTCGATAGTCTTCGACTATCTAATCACAACCACACTCCCCGCTTTCTTCCGTTCTTCTCCATCGCAGTTGTAGATAAACTGGTAAACATATTGTCCAGGCATGATTTCTTCGCCGTCTTTGGTGCCGTCCCACGATGCTGTTGGGTCAGTTGTTTTATAGATGGCTCCACCCCATCGGTCATAAATTTCGAGGGAGATAAACTCCCCAAGGAAAACGACATTGCTCATCCCCCATACATCATTGATGTTGTCTCCATTTGGGGTAAAACCTGTAGGGAAGAATATATTATTACAACTCAAGTCTGAAGAATCCGCCACGGTAACGCTAATGGAATCGAAAGCCTGGCAAAATCCATAATTGAGGCGAACATCATATATCGTACTAGTTGCCGGAGTCAATATTGGTTCTGCTGCTGCTGCATCACTAACACCTGTTGACGGATTCCATTGTATCGACGTGGCACAAGTAACCGGTAATCTTACTTGCATTGATGTTCCTGTGAAGAGCACCGTATCTGGTGATGTAATTTTATCAATCGGGATATAGAGATCTTGAACTTCGAATGTGGTTAAAGCGCGGTTGTAAAAACGAAGTTCATCAAGGACTCCTCTGAATTGCACTTCTCCATTTGCGAGACAAGGACCTGCACCAAGAGTCAGAATTCCATTGTTGATGATACGTACGATTGTGGAGCTAGGCTCAAGGTCTTTTTCTATTCCATCGTAATACAAACGAAGCTCCCTGTCCCGACGGACAAAAGCAATATGGTGATAACATCGCTCTTCAGGCAAGGAATAAGAAGCCCGTACATTCAGGTTGGCTTGTTGTGAAAGGGTAAGACTTAAATCACGTGATGCAGGATTGTACCTTAACTCCAGGGTACTGTCAACACCGCAATACTCACTTTTTGACATGATGTCCATAATGGCGTTGCCTGCCGGATCCGGCATGATAAAAAAGCTAATGGTAAAGTCATTTGAAAAAATCAGGTCAATATTGCTCAGGATCTGAATGGACGTGCTGCCATCGAACCTGAGTCCATTGCCTGACACACCACAACCGCAGGTTGCATTTCCAACAATTATCCCATCTGTGCCCAATCCAGTGCTTTCTGTGGCATCACAGGCATCAAAAGTATAATAGGCAATCAAACCATCCGTTGGTTGAGCCAATCCTATGGTTGCAACTAAAACAACCAAACAAGCTGAGAATAATAACCGCATTTCCTTAAAACTGTGATATAAGGTCATATAGTATCTTTAAAAAGAGAAGGTTATATCATTCAGATCCTGTCAGCCAGGTTATGGCTGCCCGGCAGGAACACTGAAAACCCGGGCAAATATAGACATATCAAGGCCTATCACCCGTTATCATCAACTTAACGCCGGATTCTGTGATGGATTAGTCCGGACTTCACGATATTCGCACCCTGACCAGCAACCTTTATTGACGGATGGCCAAAGAAACACCGGTTAAGAATCCAAATGAAATGAGCTTCTTCGAACATATCGAAGAACTAAGGTGGCATCTATTCCGCTCTATCATTGCCATACTGGTAGTCACTGTTGTGGTTTTCGCTATGAAAAACTTCGTTTTTCATGAAATTATCCTTGGACCTACCAGGCCTGATTTTATTACGTACCGGTTATTCTGTGACTATCTCCCCCAGTTTTGTTTTTATCCGCACCAACTCCAGATCATCACAAGGGATATCCAGGAACAATTTATCAGCCATATTATAGTCTCTTTATGGCTTGGCTTCATTGTGTCGTTTCCCTATATCTTATTTGAATTGTGGCGGTTTATCAAACCTGGTTTGTATAGCAAAGAAATCAAAGCTGCAAGAGGTATGGTATTGATCTGCAGCTTTCTGTTCCTGCTGGGTGTATCCTTTGGGTATTTTGTCATCGCCCCTGTCGCGATCACCTTTCTTTCCACCTATAGCGTCAGCCAGGATATTGCCAATACCACGACATTAAATGCATTGGTCAATTCAATCACCATGTTTACGCTCCCGGTTGGTCTCATTTTTGAAACACCGGTTATCTTATATTTTATGGCTAAAATCGGGCTGGTCTCTTCTGCTTTCCTGACACAATACAGAAGACATGCCGTGTTGGTGATTGTGGTAGTCGCAGCTATTATTACCCCAGGGCCAGATGTTTTCTCCCAGATGTTAGTAGCCATTCCGTTATATCTCTTGTATGAGGTCAGCATCATTGTTGTGAAACGAATTGACAAGGAACGAAAAGAAAAAGAGGACATGGCTGAAACTAATACAAACTAATATGCAACGGGTTTCTTCTCAATTCACCATCGTCCTCCGTATTGTTATTCCAACCATATGGTTTACTACCATACTTTCCATTGTTATTCTTTTGGGATGGGCAGTACGAGGCAAAGCTGGGTTGTTTGCTAATCCTTTTATTTGGATTGGCCTCTTGTTAATATTACTCAGTGGATATGCCCTTATTAAATTTTTCTTGTGGCGTTTCTACAGAGTAGATCTCGACAGACAATATGTATATGTCAGTAATTATTTCAAAACTTACCGTTACCCTTATTCCGAAATAGAATCTGTGTCAGATTCCAAAACATTACCCGGACGAGTATTTCTGATCACCCTAAAATCAAAAGGATCCTTCGGACGCAAAATCTATTTCCTTGCTGCACAGATTCTCTGGCAGGATTTTCTGAAGGAGAACCCAGGACTTATAGAAGTGAAAAGTGAAGAGTGAAAAGTGAAGAATGTAGTGAAAAGCGGAAGCTGTTAGCTTACGCAAAGGCCTGAAAGGCCGATATCTATTAGCCATGGGTGAAGCCCATGGAGGAGTGAAAAGTGAAGAATGAAGAGTGAAGAATGTGGTGAGCAGTGAGCAGTGAGCGGTGAGAAGTACAAAATTGTGAGTTGTGAGTGTAAATCGTCAGGCGTGAGTAGTCAGGCGTGAGTCTAAGAATCCCAAATGTTGACTATTGATCCCTGCATCACTTCATCACTACATCACCAAATCACTCCATCACTCCATCACTCCAT
>DASXWI010000133.1:0-4686 GCA_036503755.1 Saprospiraceae bacterium
AATTGATGGATGGCATCATTGATATCCTTCATCCCGGTTTGTCCTGCGGGAATAACATAATCATTAGGTAATGTTTTCGTACCAGGCTGATGCCATTCTTCATACATTTTCATCGGCAAGGTCATATCTGCTACATAAATATCCAGACCGAAATAAGGATTGTCTACCCATTCATTTTCTATAACACCAGCTACACCTAATCCAGTAAATACCTTGGCTAATTCAGTAATGTCTTGTTGATCGTACGTTGGAATCCAATTTCCCAGGCTATCTGTTTTGCGACTACCGTCCTGGTTTAATTCATATAAACCAATGGTGAACAATTGCATGATTTCGCGTGCATAGTTTTCATCCGAGTGGATGTTTTCTTCAGGAATTTCCCTCGGATTATTGAGGTGGCTGAGATAATAACCCATACAAGGATGCAGGGTTACATCACGAAGCAGATCTTCAAAATTGCCAAAAGAATTATTCAACAATATATCATAGTAATCCGCGAGACCATAACCGGCATCAGATAACGAAGATTCGATCGAGATCACAAAGATTTCACTGAGCGCAAGAGCTACTTTTTGTCTGAGCAGATCTTGTCCGTTCATGTGATTTTCCCACCAGGTGTAATTGAAGATCGTCCAGTAAGGCCTATCGGATAATTCTTCAGGATCCCCACCATTGATCAGGTACCATTCGATGACTTCAGCGAAAACTTCATGGAGCCGTCCGAGTGTCTGACTTTGGGGAACAGTGAATTGCTCTTCAATCCAGGGCTCGATTCCTTGTTCAGCTACTTTGCGGATGGTAGCCAGATCAGCACCCAGCGTTGCCTGCGAAAGAAACCGGGAAGCCTCCATTTGTGGACCTTCTAAGCCCACCTTATTGATGGTTTTTTCTCCTGATGCCGTCAGTGCCCAATATTGTGGCGTATAATCGCTGCTCGTCGTCACTTTAATATCCTGGGTAGGATCGCTTCCTAAAATGACTTGGGCACGTACTGATACAGTCAGCAATCCTGTGACCAGAAAGGACAACAATAATTTTCTTTTCATATGCACATAATTTAATGTGTCGTTACAAAGAGTTACAAAGCAAGAGGAGAAGGACAGGCTTATTTGTCCTGGGGGAAAATAATAAGGGGTGAGAATGCAGAAGGGAAAGATACAATAATGCGGTGATTGGATGCCCCGGTCCTGTTATCTTTTCAGAGCTGCCCAAATTCGACCCGCTCCCCTGTATTTTTTAAAATTCCAATAAGAAACTGGGACAGACCCAAAGGACTGGAAAAAATTGGCAATGCCTGGGTGCATACTTCCTTCAAAATCGAAAGAAGTACCACGTGCACAGGCAGACTGTATGGCATTATCCAGCAGCAAGGCATGTGCGGCGGTTCCATGATCATCCGCTGTTTTACCGCCGGCGAGGTAATAGGTCGTATAGCGATCCCATGCTGTAAGGATGCCGGCAATGATCTTGCCTTGTGCAGTGGCTAGCGTAAGGGTACCACATTGATTTGCAATCAGCTTTTTATAAACAAGCGGAACAATGCGATCAAACCATGCAGGAGGTTGCATATCGCGATCATGATACGTTTGATGACAAAGCTTTTGGAATCCTGCAAGGTTATCTGATTCTTCAACTGAGTGAAGCTGACCAGCCTGTTTCAAGTTACGCCGCAAACCTTCGTTATATTTTGCACGTACATCCTTCATATCATCAGCTCTTGGAATAATAAAACTGTATTTCAACGCAGGAGCTGTTGGGTATTCCTGAAGGTTTATTCGTACATCAGGTTTTAAGGAAAGATCAAGAATAGAAGCTTTAGGTAAATCTGAAAGTGTAAATGAATTTTCCTCTTTTGAATCATTTTCGCCAGAAAGAAGACTCACCCATTGTGTCATTGGGGGAGTTGTGATGGCTGTAAGACCGCGTATCCGGCTACGCTGAAATGGAATACCACCGACCGGCTTTTGTGCAGAATCATACCTGATCAAGGCATCCCAGCCCCCAACTCCACAGGTAGCCTCCAGCCACCAGGGATTAGCATACAGAGGTACTTCTCTTGCAGATTGAAAAAGGGTATGATAAGAGCGGATGGTTACCGGTTCCATAGCTGTAATATAGGAGGAACTATTAATTCTGTGTTAAGTCCTGCTTGCGATTCAAGCTCATATGTCAGAACTTCCCATCTTTGTCTCACAAAAGCGTTTACGCATGATTCGTTTCTCATTGTTTTTAATGTTGATCCTGGCATCACCTGCTGTGGCCTCGATTAAGGCGCAGACGGGCACAACAGAGAGTTTATGGAAGACGCTTGCTAAAATCACATATAAAAAGGAATACGACGAATTTCTTGGCTTTAAAATTGACAAACCGGTTTTTAGCGACGAGATCAAAGCCTTGGATGGAAAAGAAGTAACAGTGAAAGGCTTTATCATTCCAGTTGAAGGATATAAAAGTCACAAGGAATTTATCTTTTCCGCATTTCCATACAGTATGTGTTTTTTCTGCGGTGGAGCGGGACCGGAATCTGTGATGGAAGTTGTATCGTCAGAAGCTGTAGCCTATACAGCAGAATCCATCGTGCTAAAAGGTAAATTGAAACTGAACAGTTCAG
Source organism: Saprospiraceae bacterium (assembly GCA_036503755.1). GTDB lineage: Bacteria > Bacteroidota > Bacteroidia > Chitinophagales > Saprospiraceae > Opimibacter. Next base: position 2,612 of record DASXWI010000133.1, read on the forward strand.
ATGTGAACAAACTCATGTACGCACTTACAGAAGCACGTGTTGTAAAATAATTTAGTCTTGCTTTAAATTACCAAACAATCTGTTCAGACCAGGACCCCATGTCTCCGGTTATTTTTATAAAATAAGATCCGGGTGTAATCGGTGGATTCAGATCGATTTTATCTGAAGCGATTCTTCTTGTAAAGATTTCTTTTCCCTGCAGATCATATAGTGTAGCATCTCCATTCCTCCATTCCTCTGGAAGATTGATGCGCCACATCTTAGTGTTCGGTTCATAAACCAATGTAGGTTTTGAAGTTGGATCACCAAGTATGCGCATAAATGGGGAAAATTCAGTTGAGCCATCCTGCATTTTAGCAGCTATCCTATAGTATACAGCGGAAGAATGGATAAAAGGATCCGTAAATGTATAGGTGGACTGTCCATCTACAGGTTGTATTGAAGTTACAACTGTAAAATCTTCAAACGTTGATTGTAATGAACGTTGTACTTCAAAATGATCAAGACCGATGGCCTGGAAAAGTGTCCAATCTACCTGGTTTCCTCCATCAACCCTGGTAGCCCTGGTATTCTCCCATTGTATCGGCAGCAAACCTGTTGCACTTACACTGTATAACGTACCTGCCAGATTACTTGCATATAACTCTCCGTCATCATCTTCTCCAAAGGTGACGATTTGATTAACAATCCCGGTTCCATTCTGCACCCACACATCAAACGTTGGAGGGTTGTCACCAGACTGTTTAATTATCCACAGATAATTGCTGACATAATCGGCCATCACATAACATCCTTGTAGTACGGGGTAATCATTTCCACGATATACAAACCCTCCTGATAGTGAAGCACCAAATCCATTAGGACAAGGACTACAGCTATGTGGATATTCAAAAACAGGCCATGTAAATTCAGTTCCTCCTGGACAATTGTTAGGTTCGTAATTATGGTTTCCTTCTTTGCAATCCCAACCGAAATTCATCCCTCCCGGAGTAAGTGCCGGAACCATATTCACTTCTTCCCAAAGATTCTGACCGACATCTGCAATCCAAAAATCACCTGTACCTCTGTCAAAACTTATGCGCCATGGATTTCGTAAACCAATTGCCCATATTTCATCGAGTCCGTCTTCATTGACAAAAGGGTTGTCCGCTGGGATAGCATAATTGAGTCCTGGATCTGTATCGTTAATATCTATTCTGAGCATTTTACCCAAGAGGGTTTCTATATTCTGACCTGCATTTGATGGATCACCACCACCACCACCATCACCCATTCCGAAATAGAGATACCCATCCAAGCCAAAGACAATATCACCGGCTTTGTGATTGGGTTGTATGCCTGTTTGTTCGATGAGAATAAGTTCGGTGCTCTCATCTATATCATTTGGATTATTATCACTCAACGTAAAGCGACTGATACGGTTAGTAATTGTACCATCGATTACATAATTAACAAAGATGTAAGGGACGTTAGGAAATGAAGGATGAAATGCCACACCAAGCAATCCTCTTTCTCCACTATTCATGACCTGGTCTTCGATGTCAAGGAAAAAGTCTGGTAACACTGCTCCGTTTTGCACAATACGCATAGTGCCTCTTTTTTCCACAATAAATAATCGACCTGAATTATCTCCACATCCTGTGATATCCACCGGTTGAGATAAAGCCGGACCTGAGAGTGTCACAGGTGTGAAATTTAAAGTTGGTTGTGAAAAAGCCACAGCGGAGGAGAGGAAAAGGCTGATCAATAAGAGTGTTTTCATCGTTGCTGATGTCTTTTAGCGTAAATGGAATAATGGTTGAAAGGGATGAAAAAGGCGAGGTGCAATACCCTAAAATTACACAACTCCTGAGATATTCTTAACCCCTTAAGAAGTGAATTGTTTCAGGCCCATCCTGATCAAGAGGAATCCTGCAACAAGGATCAGCACAACAACCCAGAAAGGCATGAAGGTGATGCTATAGATATGCGTTTTATCAATAATCCACATAATCACGATCAAGACACCCAGGATTGTCATAAGTCCTGATAATCTTCCGAAACCAGGGACAAGGTCTAAGTCAACCTGTTTGCGG
>DASXWI010000134.1:0-2643 GCA_036503755.1 Saprospiraceae bacterium
GCTACCTCCAAATCGTGCGTGAGGAACCATTCAACAATGGAAAATCCAATCTCATACCGTGCGCACGGAGTAACGGAGGCATCACGAAGGAAAGGAGGAAGTTATTATGCTCGCTCTATAACCACCGCATACCCTTGCCCGACACCTATACACATTGTAACTAATGCATATCGTTTTTCAAGTCGTTGAAGCGTGCGCGCAGCATTGAGGATGATGCGGGCACCACTCATACCTAATGGATGTCCGAGGGCAATCGCCCCACCACAAACATTGATACGCTCGTCCTGATCATCAATGCCGAGCGCACGTGTACAAGCAAGAACTTGAGCAGCGAAGGCTTCATTGATTTCAATCACATCGATTTCATCCAGTTGCAAACCTGCTTTTTTCAAGGCACGCTGTGATGCTGCGACTGGTCCAATGCCCATAATGCGAGGCTCTACTCCTACCACACATGAGGATACAATCCTGGCAATAGGTTTAAAATCGTTTTGTCTTACTCCAAAATCAGAAGCAATCAGCAAAGCTGCAGCCCCATCATTTAGTCCACTGCTATTGCCCGCTGTAACAGAACCACCATTCCTGAAGGCAGGTTTTAATGCGGAAAGACCCTCGATGGTTGAATTTCCTTTTACAAATTCATCTTTATCAAAAACAAGAGGATCCTGCTTGCGACGAGGCATAATGACTGGTGTGATATCAAGAGAAAGAATAGCTGATGCTGCCGAAGCTTTTTCTTGGGAGCGAAGCGCAAATGCATCCTGGTCTTCTCTTGATATATTGTACTTCTCAGCCAGGTTCTCCGCAGTCTCTCCCATGGCATCGGTGCCATACATTTCTTTCATTTTCGGATTGATAAACCTCCAACCAAACGAAGAATCAACCATTTCTGCATCACTACCAAAGGGCTGACTGGATTTTGAAATCACCCAAGGACCCCTGGTCATATTTTCAACTCCACCGGATATAAATAAATCACCATCTCCTGCCTGGATAGCACGGTGGGCATGAATCACAGCTGACATCCCTGAAGCACAAAGTCTGTTGACCGTTTCGCCTGGTACAGTAACTGGAAGTCCTGCCAATAAAGAAGCCATCCGCGCAACATTTCGGTTATCCTCCCCCGCCTGGTTGGCACAACCCATAATGACATCATCGATCAATGCAGGATTGAGATCCTTATTTTTTTCCATCAATGCCTTGATCACACGCGCCGCGAGATCATCTGTACGTACACCTGAAAGCGTACCTCTGAATGATCCGATAGCCGTCCGGATTCCATCAATGATAAATGTGTCTTGCATCTGGAGTGAGAAGTTTATGGTTTTTGGGGAAACCGGTGATGGTTACAATGTCGGCTCAAAAATACGACCTGTACCGCTCTCTTTCATTACCCCATATCCTACATAACGATATTCCTCATACAATGCTGAAGCCTAAAGGTTCAGTTAATCAGGAAGTAATCTTCTCATTTTTGAAAAAGAACGTGTATAAAATCATTACGACTGCCGCGATTCCGGCTGGTATGGTCCAGATCATTTTCCAGTTTTGCACCCCGGCGACATCCGTATAATGGTCATATATGATACCTGCCAGCCAGAAACCAACCAACATACCTACGCCATACGTCGCGAGGGTAATCAATCCTTGTGCCGAGCTTTTGACCTTTTCACCAGCCTTAAAGTCCGTGTAAATCTGACCTGAGACAAAAAAGAAATCATAACATATCCCGTGTAATAGAATTCCGCTGAACAACATCCAAACACCTTGACCTGCATCTCCATAGGCAAATAAAATATAGCGGATGGCCCATGCTGCCATGCCCACCAATAAGGTTGTTTTTAGTCCAAATCGTTTTAGAAATATCGGAAGTAACAACATGAAGAATACTTCAGACACCTGTCCAAAAGTCATATTGCCTGCTGCATTTTCCATTCCGGCAGTATTGAGGAAGAGATTCGCATTTTGATAATAAAAAGCAAGCGGGATACAAATCAATACGGAAGAAAGAAAAAACACAAAGAAATTTTTATCTCCGAAAAGGCGTAATGCATCCAGTCCAAGAATATCACGAAGGGAGGGTTTTGTCCCTTTCTCATATTTAGGAGGAGTATCCGGAAGCAGAAAGCTGAAGAATCCTAGAAATGCAGAAACACCTGAAGCCATGTAAAAAGTATTCTGCAACATGCCTTTTGATTCCCATTTAAAAAGATAACCGATCAATAACCCCGCAACAATCCAACCGATCGTACCCCACAAACGGATATTGGCAAATTCAGCAGATGGATCCTTCATTTGCCTGAAAGAAATCGAATTGACCAACGCAATCGTTGGCATATAACAGATCATGTAGATAAGTACATAAGGGAAAAAAGCAGTAAACGAATCTGCCTGCGCGGCGAAATACATTAAAATCGCACCTGCAAAGTGTAGAAAGCCTAGAATCCGCTGAGCAGAAAAAAAACGGTCAGCAATTAGCCCGATGATGAAAGGTGCAATGATAGCACCCAGGGATTGGGTGGAATAGGCAGCAGAAATCTCATCACCTGCAGATGAAAGAACAGAAGACAAGTAAGTTCCTAATGTCACAAACCAAGCTCCCCAGATAAAGAACTCGAGAAACATCATAAGGGAAAGTTTAAA
>DASXWI010000135.1:0-1901 GCA_036503755.1 Saprospiraceae bacterium
ATTCACACCTTCCTCATACTGAGCTAAGCCACTCATGTAGGACAGGTTTTCTGCATCTATACCAGAACCCACCCCGAGCATGAACATATGGGTGTCTTCTCCTTTGAACTTGTTAGCCAATTTGACTGGATTCACAATCTCTGGAGTCTGCGTGGTTGATCCATTTGAACAATAATCCGTACCCCCATTATTAGTCCATGCTGTTGGAATACCATCTGTAAAGAACATAATCATATCTGACACCGGCATTGCATCTGCTTTTATCATTGCATCATGCCAATTTGTTCCTCCACCTGGTTGATAAATTTGGCCACTACCCGGAAAAGGAATATTATCGAAATAATTCTGGACGTTTTGAATGTACGTTGTATTGACAACTGTATAATCGTTGACTACTCTTGCCAAATCAGAAAATTCAATCAGGGCTACAAGGATATCCTGGCCATTCAATGAATTCAGAAAAGCAAGTACCCCATTCCTTACGTTTATTTCATCACTCCCAATAGATCCTGATTCGTCAAGAATAAAAATCAATTTGATTTCATAACATCCTGAATCGAGATCAGGGTTATCTGTAGGAGGGGGCAACCAACAATCTCCACAACTTGCGGGATTTGCAGTACAATTTGTGCAAGTATTCATATTTGTACTTGCACAAACACTGATCTGGAACGTTGCGCAAATAGCTTCACAGTCTATCGCTTCGGATGATCTTACATAATACGTATAAACTCCAGCGGTAGAAGGTGCCATTATGTTGAAGCTTGATGTGGTAGTCGTTTGTAATGGAGCACCTACTCCGCAACCTGCTGAGTACAATTCCCAAGAGGCACCTCCGGCAAGTGTTCCATCTATTAATATAGTAAACACCTGGTTAGTGAAGGCTGATGGCGGAGCATTGATAGTTGGTGCCGGAGCAGGAGCAGTTGATCCACAACAAAAGTGGCATGCAGGAAGAAGCGCCTGGAATGAATTATTCTCAAACCAATTGTTGGAGCCATCTAGTATCAATCCACCAACACCATTATCATTCTCGATGGCTGCCTGCAATGCTGATGAAGTGCCGGTCACAGGTGTACAATCATATTTTGCATTATCCACTTCAGTATTAAATCTGACTACCTGATTATTAGCCAGGCCTGTTGGCTGCATTGAAGAATAATCATCACCGTTACCACTATTCCATGCTCCTCCATTCATATGTATTCCTGTTACGAACCCTGTCTGATTAGCTGGATTTGGCTCAGGTAATTGATAAATAAATAACTGGTCTCCGTCATTTGCGGGAAATATGACAGCATTTAATTCAATTCCCTGTGGATCCTGTCCGGTTGATTCAGTTGTATTGATTAGAATTGTTACGATACCAGTTACTACTCCATATTCGTCTGTAGCTACCCAAACATTTGGAGCCGTACCTATATCCTGTAAAATGAATGTGGTTCCACACGGATAATCAGCTGTAAACTCGAAACTGATAGTACCTTCTCCGCCGTCAGTATCATCACGAAATCCTGTGGTACCACTCCATCCCCTATCAGTTATATAAATCACTGTTCCATCCACAACATCCGTAAGGATGACAAATGAAAATCCATCAGGATCGTCAGAATTGTAACCTGTAAACATAATCTGACCAGGGGCAAAATCAGTTTGCGCTTGTATAGCAGATGAGAAGAGTGCAAAACAGAAAAAAAGAAAGGAGGTAAACCTGGAGAACATATAATATCGTTGGGTCTTCTTGTTATACATCTAAATATAAATTACAAAAAATCCGATCTTAAAGGAGGCATAGATTTAACATTCTGTGCCCCGCTTTTGAAGGGATTTCAATACGAAATGGATTAAGTAAAAATGGGTTTTTGGGATAGGCCAACCTTCCCGATTTTTCATCGGGAATT
>DASXWI010000136.1:0-6554 GCA_036503755.1 Saprospiraceae bacterium
GGTTTTGATTGACAACTGTCCAGTACCAGGAGGGTGGACAAGAGGATGTTGATTTTGAAGGAAAGATTCAAAGGATCATGAGTAACTTAACAAAGGCTAAAGGTAAGCCTTTAAGGGCGCCTCGAATAACGTCATTACGATGAAGGAGTTTTCTTGATTTTCAGCACATTGAAAAAGTCGATCTTCAAGGATGCTGGTTATTTGAAGCGCCCTTAAGATTTGTATAACGGTTTGGGATGTACCTTCAACCAAGTGAAGGTCTATTTTTGCAGCTTTTTGAGACGAACAAAGATCACTTTATGATAGTCATGAAATTTGGGGGTACGTCAGTCGGTTCAGCCGAGCGCATCCTCCAATTAATCAGTATAGTACGTCAGCAATCGGAGAAAACGCCTGTAGTGGTAGTCGTCTCTGCATTATCCGGGGTGACCAATCTTCTGGAAGAAGCATGTCAAAAAGCCGCATCCCAGGATGAATCCTTTAAGGCAGTTGTTGAAGCTATAGCCCGTCGGCATGATGAATGTATTGGATCTATTCCTTTTTCACCAGCTGCGTCTTCCAAACTGATCATCCAGGTAAGGGAACCCCTACAAAGACTTGGAGAGATATGTAAAGGGCTTTTTCTTGTTGGAGATCTCACCGCGAAAACGAAAGCACACATCATGAGTTATGGTGAGTTGCTTTCTTCCCGGATCGTGGCGGCCGCTATGGAACATCAAGGTTTGTCACCAGTTTGGATAGATAGCCGCAAAGTCATCGTCACTGATTCACAATACTTGGCTGCACAGGTTGATTTTGAAGCAACCAATAAACGGATAACTGAAACCATCACTAGTGATGGTCGACTATACATTGCTCCAGGCTATATCGCCAGAAGTCACCTTGGAGAGCCGACAACACTTGGCAGGGGAGGATCCGATTATACTGCCGCCATTTTTGCCGGTGCATTGAATGCTGAGGCGCTTGAAATTTGGACAGATGTCAACGGCATGATGTCTGCAGATCCAAGATTGGTACGCGACACCATTACCATTCCCGAAATGAGTTATGAAGAAGCGATGGAGCTGAGTTATTTCGGAGCAAAGGTGATTTATCCGCCGACCATACAGCCAGCGATGGCGAAGCAGATTCCCATTGCGATTAAAAATTCTTTTCAAGCTCAACACCCGGGGACAATTATCTCGGGCACACCAGATCATGGCCCTTATTTTGTCAAAGGACTTACATCGATCCAGGACATTGCATTGTTGACCATTTCAGGAACGGGGATGATTGGAGTTCCTGGGATTGCAGAAAGAATGTTTCATGCCCTGGCTCAGTCCGGGATCAATATTTTATTCATCACGCAGTCTTCTTCTGAGCATAGTATTTGTTTTGCAGTCACAAAAGCTGATGCTGTAAAAGCTCGTCATGCTATCGAAGATGTCTATAAGTATGAATTAGCTTCTGCAAGAATTGATCCGGTAGAGGTCGAATCAGACCTTGGACTTGTTGCAGTGGTCGGTGATGGTATGAGAGAACGTGCAGGTGTGGCAGGTAAAATCTTCAGCGTCCTTGGTGAAAACGGAATCAACATCCGTGCGATAGCGCAAGGCGCTACAGAAAGGAATGTATCGTTTGTCATCAATCAAAATAATGTCAGCAAAGCACTCAATGCGCTTCATGAAGGATTCTTCCTTTCAAAGTACAAGACGATTCACCTCTTCTTGTTAGGTGCTGGAAATGTTGGCTCAACACTCATCCAGCAAATTGCTATTGCTCAAAAATCCTTTCTGGAAGCAGGAAATTTAAACATCAAACTTTGTGGTCTAGCCAATAGCCGGCAGATGCTACTGGATGCAAATGGCATTGACCTTAATGGATGGTTGACTACGCTGCAAGAAAAAGGGAAAACATTAAACCTGGATGAATGGAAAGAGACTATAAAGCGATTTAATCTCCAGAATAGCATCGTCATCGATGTTACAGCGTCTGAGCATGTCAGTGAGATCTATGAGGACATGCTGGCCTCCAGCGTACACGTTGTGACAGCCAATAAAATAGCAGCTTCATCGCCATTTGTTCGCTACAAAAAACTAAAAGGACTTGCACTAACGCATAATGTCAAGTTTTTAAATGAAACAAATGTGGGTGCTGGGCTGCCGGTGATCAAAACCATACGTGATCTTATTCTTACAGGTGACAGGATTCATCGAATCGAAGCAGTCTTGTCCGGAAGTTTAAATTACATCTTCGACAGGGTAGGGAGTGATGGTTGTATTTTTTCAGTTGCCGTAACCGAAGCAAGAGAAAAAGGATATACGGAACCAAACCCGGCCCTCGACTTAAGCGGTAAAGATGTGATGCGCAAAATATTGATCTTATCGCGTGAAGCTGGACTGGCATTAGAAATGGATGACATCACAAACAAACCATTCATGCCAGCAACAACATTAGAGCCTGAACATTGGAATGAATTGCTGCCAAACCTTCAGCAACTGGATAATCGATTTGAAGAAGAGCGAATCCAACTGGCGACTCAAAATAAAAGGTGGCGTTACATGGCAACGCTTGATGAGGGAAAAGTAGCTACCGGTCTTGAAGTCATTGACAGCACTCATCCTGCGTATCATCTCAAGGGAACCGACAACATTATTCTCCTTTGGACAGATCGGTATGCCCAGCGGCCATTAGTGATCGCAGGCGCAGGTGCAGGCCCGGATGTGACAGCTTCCGGTGTACTTGCTGATGTTATTTCCATCGCTAATGTCTGATAGATGAGATTTGTCAGCACAAAGGATCAATCCAGATCTTACAGTTTTAAAGAAGCAGTTCAGCTCAATCTGCCTCCTGACGGTGGTTTGTTTGTGCCTGAAGCATTCGATAGGATGTATGTTGAGGAGGTGCTGCTGGATGAAGATAAAAGTATGCATGAGATAGCTGCATATTGCTTGCAGCCATTTGTAGATGAAGACTTGAGCCTGGAAGCATTGTATAAAATCGTCCAGGAAACATTTACTTTTCAATTTCCCATCAGGCCTTTCAAGGATTCAGGTATTCATCTGCTTGAGTTATTTCATGGACCGACCGCAGCTTTTAAGGATATCGGTGCGGCATTTATGGCGGGTTGTCTTTCAGCATGGCATGAAGAAGGACAGGAAACAACAATCCTTGTAGCTACTTCAGGAGACACGGGTGGAGCTGTTGCACATGCTTTTTCGGATAAGCCTGGTTTCAGGGTGGTTATCCTTTATCCGGAAGGTAAAATTTCTCCCATACAGGAGATGCAGATAGCAGGTCTTGGTGGTAATGTGGTAGCGCTTGCTGTAGATGGCACCTTTGATGATTGCCAGCGCATGGTGAAAGCAGTGTTTGCCAATGCAGATCTTCGAAAGAAAGTAAACCTCGCAAGCGCAAATTCAATTAACCTGGCCAGGTGGATTCCACAGTCAGTCTTTTATGCTTATGCATGGACTTATAAGGGAAAATTTAAAGTTCCATCTGTCCTTTGTGTGCCCAGTGGCAACTATGGAAATATTTCATCCGCATGGTTGGCAAACATCATGGGATGTACTTTCGATCAGATCATCGCAGCCCACAATGCAAATGATACCATCCCAAGATTTCAAAAAGACAATGTCTACGCGCCTCATTCAACTATTGAAACCTTCGCGAATGCTATGGACATAAGTGATCCCAGCAACTTTGTACGACTCCAATACCTGATTGATCATTTTAAAGAATATCCTCAACCAAAGTTTGATGCTTTTTCCGTTGCCGATGAAGACATTCTATCGACCATTCAAGATGTATGGCATCAGCATCATTACCTTATTGATCCACATACAGCCACAGCATGGCATGTCTTGAAAAACCATTTTGATGGAGGTATCTGCGTCTCTACTGCTCACCCTGGTAAGTTTGGCGATGTGATCACAAAAGCCTTAGGTTTTTATCCGGAAGACTGGCGGGTGGAAATTACAGGCGATGCCCTTTATAAAACCAGGATATCAAAGGATGTAGCAAATCTTGAAAGATATCTTCTGGCATGATCTCAATGTTGGTTCAAGTATTCCAATCCCCGCTGGACAAGCTGGTTCAAGTCTCCCGACTTGAATCCAATATTTCACTCGTCTCCTGACGAGCAAAACAAATATGAGCGCAGCGAAATATTTGATCATTTATTCAAACATATTTTCAAGCCCTCGTCCCAAGCTGGTTCAAGTCTCCCGACTTGAATCCAATATTTCGCTCGTCTCCTGACGAGCAAAACAAATATGAGCACAGCTAAATATTTGAATTTTCATTTAGATGCTAATTTCTAGCCTTCGGCTTGAAACCCTGTATTCAAAGAAAAGCGCTCGTCAGGAGACGAGCTGATATCAAGTTCAAGTCGGGAGACTTGAACTAGCAGGATTTGAACTAACACTGCAAATTAATCGTGTGGCCGTAGGCCTAAACGAAAAAAACCACCCCCATCAACAGATCGAGGTGGCCTCAGATTGGTTTTAACAGATCGCAATGGCGATTTCTGCTACTTAAGCAATTAACATACCAAAAAACCAAAAGATGGATTTTCAGTTGCCTGAATTTAATGCATCTTTGCCTCAACAATGACCCCTGAAGTAGAAAAATATAACCTCCGTGGCGCCTCTGCCTCTAAAGAGGAAGTACACCACGCCATCCGTAATCTGGATAAAGGACTGTATCCTAACGCTTTCTGTAAAATCCTCCCCGACGTAGCCGGCGGCGACGCAGATTATTGCAATATCATGCACTCCGATACGGCAGGTACCAAAACCAGCCTGGCTTATTTATATTGGAAAGAAACCGGTGATATTTCTGCCTGGCGCGGCATTGCCCAGGATGCCCTGGTAATGAATCTAGATGACATGGCTTGTTGCGGATGCCTGGATGACATCCTGATTTCCAATACGATTGCCAGAAACAAACACGTCATCCCAGGAGAGGTAATCGAAGAATTGATTGAAGGAACTGTTTCCTTCATCCAGTCAATGGGTTCACGTGGTATTTCTATCAAACATTCTGGTGGAGAAACTGCGGATACAGGCGATATCGTGCGGACGATTGATTTTGGGATCACTGCTTTTGCGAGGATGCCGAGACAAGACCTTATCGTCAACCAGATCCGTTCCGGAGCCGTAATTATCGGATTGGCATCTGATGGAAAGGCTGATTACGAAGAGGAATACAATAGCGGTATTGGTAGCAACGGACTGACTTCGGCAAGACATGATATGCTACATCACAAGTATGCTTCGAAGTATCCTGAAAGTTTCAGTCCTGAAACAAACAAAAAGTTTGTCTACAACGGTCCATGGGATTTAAAAGATAAGGTGAAGATTGGTGATGAGGAAATTCCGATTGGGAAGTTGTTGCTTTCTCCAACGAGAACCTATCTGCCAATCCTGATGCCTTTGATCCGGGAATACCGTAGCGATATCCAGGGCATTATCCATTGTACTGGTGGGGCGTATAGCAAAGTACTTAAGTTTATTGCACCTAACCTTGCCGTCCATATTGATAAGGTTCCTCCGATACCTGTATTATTCGATCTCATCCGTGAGTCTTCCAAGACTTCACTTGCTGAAATGTACAAGGTGTTTAACATGGGTATCCGCATGTTGTTGTTTGTAGACAAGAAATCAGCACCGGCTATCCTTGACCTAGCCTCCGCTTTTGGAGTGCATGCGATGATCATGGGGGAAGTGAAGCGATCTACCGAAGCTGCTAAAGTGGTTATTCAGACCGGGGACGAACAGGAACCAGTGGTGGAGTATAAGTAAGCTATAAAACTTAGCGGAACTCAATTATATCTTCACAAATCGGATTCTTTTGACATTTCTGTTCTTCAGGAATAATATTGCTAAATAATACCCTGGAGGTAACGCATCCAATTGAATTTGGGTTTCTACGCCTGTATACATGAGATTACCAAATGAATCATAAATCCGGATTTGCTCTGGAACTTCCGTTAATCCCGAAATTGAAAGCACTTCAGATGCAGGATTGGGAAAAGCCACGATTTCTTCATTTGTTTCTTCGATTGTTGCGGTTGACATAAGCCAGCAGGTTCCATAATCTGGATTGTCATAGACCAAAGTATCGTGCCAATGCACACAAAGAACCGTTGACCACTCGGCATCAGAGGTCCAGGGTAAAAAATTTGTCAACAGACCATTTAGATTTCCGATCCCTTCAATCCAAATAATGGAGGAAGGATCACTTGGGGCATTCAGAGGATGAAGTAGCCATCTTTTTGCCTGTTGTCCATTGAGCAAGGTTATTGTATCTACTTCCTCGACAATTAGGTCATATAAAATTTGATCATTTCCTAGATTGAATGTGTCGCCCTCCACCAAATTGAAATCATAAATGATTTGATCATTAGCGAAATTAAAGTCAGATAAATAAACACGTCCATCTTCGTATCTAACCAACTTATCGGCATCGATCCACTTTTCAGAAAATTCAGCAGGCGCCTTTATTAATCGAACATAGGTCTTACCTCCGGACTCGATTGGAATCGTATCAAACTTGTATCGGAATGACCA
>DASXWI010000137.1:0-2958 GCA_036503755.1 Saprospiraceae bacterium
GTGCTCATATCAACTGGTATCGCATCGACCAGGGTGCCCGAAATGCAAGCCAGGGAGCTGACAGTGATCCTTATACCCGATTGGTAACGCAGCAAGAAATCTTTGAAAACAAAACCCCAAGTTTTGGTCTAAATGATTTCAGGACTTTTGATATCACCTATCGCCCCGATGTGAGAGGACCATATAATTTTGATATACCCGGAGGATACCCCGGTATTTCCCAAGGGTTTGATGGACAAACTTGTAGATTGAATTCTCCCGAGACAAGATGGGGAGGTATCATGCGAGCACTTAACCAGGTAAATTTTGAACAAGCAAATATTGAGTCCATTGAATTCTGGTTGCTTGATCCTTTCCTTCAAGACTCAGTAGGTTCCGAAGGAAAATTAGTTTTCCAATTGGGAAATATATCAGAAGACATTCTTCGGGATAGCCGGAAATTTTTTGAACATGGTCTTCCACTATCCGTCAATGATGCACCTGTAGATTCAACTAATTGGGGACGTATTCCTAGGATCCCTGCCACCGTAAATGCATTTTCAAATGCAGGAGGGGCAAGAGATATACAGGACGTAGGTCTTGATGGCCTTACGGATGAGCAAGAACGTTCGGACCCTTTCTTCCAGGATTATCTCCAGACCCTAAGTGGTGCTAGTGCAGATTGTATATCAGAAATTTCAAGGGATCCTGCTAATGACAACTTCGTTTATTTCCTTGACGAGGATGCCTATCCTGATGGCACTAGTGTACTAGAACGTTACTCTCGCTATAATGGTACACAAGGCAACTCACCTCCACCAAAGGAAGGTGATAATAATGTCAATGCTTCCACTAACCTGCCGGACCAGGAGGATATCAACAATGATAATTCGATGAGTGAAAACGAATCGTATTATGAGTATGTCATCCAGTTCGAAAGAAACCCAATTCCTGGTGGATCAGGCCTCAATCCAAATAATCCACTGATTACTGACATTGTACAAACGAATGATGGACAATGGTACAGGTTCAGGATCCCGATCGCAGAGTATAGCAGAGCTGTTGGAGGAATCAACGATTTCCGTTCTATTCGTTTTATGCGGATGTTTCTTACCCAGTTCACACAAAGAACAACCTTACGTTTCGCCACATTTGATCTTGTCAGAAACCAGTGGAGACGTGTAACTCGTGACCTTGCTTGTGGTATGGATGGACAGGCAGAACTTTTCCTTGATGCTGTCAATATCGAAGAGCACTCAGATCGTGTCCCTTTCAGATATGATATTCCACTGGGTATCCAACGTGAACAAATCACCAGCACCTCCTTCCAGGATGTTTATCAGAATGAGCAATCTCTCTCGCTGAAGTATTCACATCTTGAAGATGGATGTGAGCGCCAGGTGTTTAAGAATATTGACCTTGATCTCAGGGTGTTCAAGAATATTGAAATGTTTGTTCATGCGGAAGAACAATTCTTAGTTGACCCTCAATACGAGATCCCGGATGGTGCTGTCAAGTTGTTTATCCGTCTTGGATCAGATTTTAAAAATAACTATTACGAGTATGAAGTTCCACTCGTTCAATCGAGGGATCCGTTTCTCATGGAAGAAGCGTATAAAGAAGAACTATGGCGTAAGGAGAATAATGTTCAATTTGCTCTTGAAGAATTAACCAATCTTAAAATTGAACGTAACGAAGCAGGTGTACCTCCAACAGAATTGTATTCAAAGACAGTTACGGTCATCATTGGTGGTGTACCTGTTGAACGAACATTCAGAATCATCGGTAACCCAACTTTAGGATACGTGCGGAATATTGTGATTGGTGTGAAGAATGAAACAGAAGATGAATTCACAGCCCCATATTATGGAGAGGTTTGGGCCAATGAGCTCAGAATGGTAGGCCTGGAAGAAAGAGGTGGTGTTGCTGGTCTTGCGAGGTTGGATGCAGATCTTGCCGATTTCGGTAGTGTAGGTGTTTCAGGGACATACTCAAGTATTGGTTGGGGTGCATTGGATCAGAAACTCGATGACAGGTCAAAAGAAAGTATTACTCAGTTTGATTTTTCAACAAACCTCCAGCTTGGTAAATTTTTAGGTCCGAATTCGAAACTGCAACTTCCGTTTTATTATCAGTACAGTGAGACCTTGCGTAAACCTCAATTTGACCAACTCGATCTCGACTTACCGCTTGATGAAAAACTGGCGCGTATCAGCGAACCAGCAAAGCGAGACAGTGTACGTGAACAATCCACAGATTTCACCTCGTTGAAACAAGTCAGTTTGACAAATGTGCGCTATACCGGAGGTAGTAGTGGAAAACCGATGCCATGGGATATATCAAACCTATCCGCTAGTTATGCTTTTTCGAAAGCCTATGCGCGAAATGAGGTGGTTGAAAAAGATCAGATGGATCAACATCGGGCATCCCTGGATTATGTATATAGTATTAACTCCAAACCTTTAGAGCCATTTAAAAATTTATCAAAAAGCGTTTGGCTCAAATGGCTTACGGATCTAAATCTATCACCTATCCCAAGCAGTTTTACGTTTGGGACAGTCATGGACAGGAAATTCGGCGAACGATCCTACAGATTTTCAGACCCGATTTATAAGACCTGGTTTGACAAACGTTTTACATGGATCAGGACCTATACGCTCAGATGGGATCTTTCAAGATCATTGAAATTTAATTTCAGCGCAGCGAATTCGTCTGTTATAGATGAGCCGGATGAATATGTGGATCGACCTAACCTGATCAGGATTGATCCTAAGGAAAGAAAGGATTCTATTTGGAATAATATTAGGGATGGTGGACGTACAAAAGATTATTCCCAGATCATGAGGGCCACATTTGCTGTACCCTTAAAATCCATCCCAATTGTGGATTGGGTGAGAATGGATCTAGGATATGATGCGAGTTATGGTTGGAAAGCAGCATCCATCAATACAGACTCCTTGGGCAATGTCATTCAGAACG
>DASXWI010000138.1:0-1675 GCA_036503755.1 Saprospiraceae bacterium
ATGGTGAGCACGAACCACAGCCAACGGAAAGATCCCACATCATCAATATGTTTTCCACTTAGGAAATAGCACCATGCGTAGCTAATGACCAGGAGGCCGATGTATAACATTACGGAGCGGCTCCAATACGGAACAATAGGATCTATACGAAGTGCAAAAAGGGAATTGAGAATGACAAAAAATAATACCATCGCTGTAGCAACAATCCAAGGACCGGAATTCGGTTCAAGCAAATTATTGGAGTGAGGAAGAATATAATCGAGGAGGGTGAAGACAAAGATCATCAAGGCCACAAGCGCCGCCTGGTTGGTAGGCTTCTCAAAAAAGTTGACCAATTTGCTTTCCTTATCCATCAATCAGGTTGTTGGCACACCCGTCAGATCGTATTCTGTGGCACCTGTTATAAGAACATTAACGAAATGACCGGGGGTAAGTTGTTTATCAAGGCTGTCAATCCAGATTTCATTATCCACTTCCGGTGAATCAAATTCAGAACGGCCGACAAATTGTCTTCCTTCCCTCCGGTCGATCAAAACTTTAAGCGTTTGTCCGATCATGGATTCATTATGCTCAAGGGAAATGGCTTGTTGAATAGCCATAACTTCTTCAGCTCTTTCTTTCTTTATGGATGGAGGGACGTCATCTTCTAATACATACCCTCTTGTTCCTTCTTCATGTGAATATTCAAACACCCCTACCCTGTCAAATTTCGCTTCTTCTACAAAGCGGCATAACGCTTCATGATCTTCCTGGGTTTCTCCCGGAAATCCAACAAGGAAAGTTGTTCGCAATCTTATGTCAGGATGTATTGTCCTTATTTCTTTGATTAATGCCTTCGTTTCTTCAGAAGTGATCTGCCTGCGCATTCTTTGTAATACCGGATCACTGAAATGCTGAAGAGGCATATCAAGGTAATTGCAGATTTTAGGATTGTCGCGCATCACCTTAATGACTTCCAATGGAAATTTATGTGGATACGCATAATGCAACCTGATCCATTCGATACCTTCAACAGCAGATAATTTTTCAAGCAATTCTGGTAATGCTCTTCGCTGGTAAAGATCCAATCCATAATAAGTCAACTCTTGTGCAATCAGGATCAATTCCTTCACTCCCCTGTTAGCCAGGTGATGTGCTTCTTTGACCAGGCTTTCCATTGGCCGGGAGACGTGGCCCCCACGCATCAGTGGAATCGCACAGAAAGAACAAGTGCGATTACAACCTTCACTAATCTTCAGGTAAGCATAATGAGACGGGGTGACGATACTTCTTTCTCCAAGCAATTCATCTTTATAGGTGGCCCCCATCGTCTTGAGAAGAGAAGGAAGTTCCATCGTGCCGAAGTAAGCATCTACTTCAGGAATTTCTTGTTCGAGATCATCTTTGTAGCGCTGGGACAAGCAACCTGTTACATATAATTTTTCAAGACGGCCATTTCTCTTTTCATTGGCGTACTCAAGGATGGTATTGATGGATTCTTCTTTAGCCAGGTCAATAAAACCACATGTATTGATGACAACTACCGGGGTTCTTTCGGCCGTTTCATGGCCTACTTCAAACTGGTTAGCCTCAAGCTGGGACTTGAGGACTTCGGAATCAACTGTATTTTTACTGCATCCGAGGGTGATGATCTTGATTTTCTTCGGATGTAAGGTTTTGGTACGCAAGGCTATGG
>DASXWI010000139.1:0-2965 GCA_036503755.1 Saprospiraceae bacterium
GTCACAGAAGCAGATTATGCTACAAAAGCAAAATTGCATCCGGAGGTTCAAAATGCAGTTGCATTGTTTCGGTGGACTGGAAGTTGGCACACTGTTTTCCTGATCATTGATCGCAAGGAAGGCAAATCCATCGATGATGCATTTGAAGATGATATTCGTCTTCATTTGGAAAAATATCGCATGGCAGGGTATGACCTGGAGATTATTTCACCAGTATTCGTTCCATTGGAAATTGAAATGCGAATCTGTGTCAAGCCAGGGTATTTCAAAAGTGCAATCCAGGAGAAGTTGCAATCTGTATTTAGTCGTTTTGAATTACCGAGTGGAGAAATGGGATTTTTTCATCCTGACAATTTTACGTTCGGACAACCCATCTATGCAAGCGCACTAATTGATCGGGCAATGAGCCTGGATGGAGTTCTGTCCGTTGAGATAAAAACATTCAAACGTCTCCATAGACCTTCGAATGCTTTTGAAGTCTATCGCATAATGCCGGATAGTAGTGAGATCATCCAATTGGAAAACGATCCTAGTTTTCCGGAAAATGGTAAGATTAACTTTATAATGCAAGGAGGATTATGAGTTGCGATCATACGAATACATGTTCCTGTGGATGCTGTGAAGGAGTTGAGATTACAACCCCTTTGTTGATCGACAATGAAGCTGGACTTCAGGAAGTCGTATTCAGGATTGGAACGCATGGTTCATTTAAAAAGTCAATGTTGGCCGGAATTTCCGGCTCAGTTACTCTTAAAGATTTTACCTCGAGAAAAGACGATGATCCCGGTATAGCCCTGACAGATGCCTGGGCAACTGTGCTCGATGTTTTGACATTTTACCAGGCACGAATTATACAAGAAGGATATATCCGAACAGCTAATGAGCGGTTGTCGCTGGTAGAATTGTCGCGGCATATCAGTTACCGGCCCAAACCAGGGGTAGCTGCCGGAGTTTGGCTTTCGTTTTTCCTGGATGAATCACCTGGAGCTCCCACGGAGGCAATCATTGAGAACAAAACAAAAGTTCAAAGCATTCCTGGGCAGGATGAAACCGCTCAGGTGTTCGAAACAATTGAATCCATTGATGCAAAGACAAGATGGAATGCAATTCGTCCAGCACTGACCGAACAACAATCTTTATCGAAAGGATGCACGGAAATGTATTTGGAAGGAACCAGTACGCAACTCCAAATCGGAGATACTATCCTGATAGTAGGAAGTGAGCGATTTAGTGATCCTGGAAGTGAACGATGGGATTTGCGTACGATCACTGAAGTGATACCTAACCAGGCCTCTAATAATACGTTCATCTCATGGCGAGAAGGCTTGGGTCACGAAGACCCATATACTTATCCTGGTAGTAATGCGAAAGTTTATGCCATGCGCCAACGGGCATCCTTATTTGGTTACAATGCTCCTGAGCCCAGGCTTTTTACACCAGCAAGAAGAACTGAGATAGGTTATGATTCAACTACCCAGGATTGGAGCAATCTTATCATTGTGTCTCCAGCGAATCGAATCATTTATCTCGATGCTGTATATCCAAAAATATTGAACGATAGTTGGATTGCTTTGGTCAAACCTACTTATGCAGAAATATTTCAAATAGAATCCTCAACAGCAGATAGTCAAAAAAAATATGGACTGAATTCCAAAACCAGCAAATTGAAATTGGACTCAGATGAAAACCTGTCTCTTTTTGGATTGCGGCAAACTTTGGTGTTGGGTCAAAGTGAAGAAATGAAATTGGCTGAAGCACCTATTCTGGCTCCATTGGCCGGGAAGAGGATTTTGTTTTCGGATTCGTACGATGATCTGGTGCCTGGAAAAAAATTATTAATCACCGGACAACCCATCCGGCATCTCCAGGTCACTGAGAGAAGTAAGATCATTCGTATAGGGACTAAAGAGAAAACTGTAGATACTCCGCTTGCTTTTGTAGCTAGTGATGGTACTTCCATTTTATTGGAGACAGGTGATATTCTAAACGTAATTGGATCCCCAATCGCCTTATCCAATGGAAAAGTAAAGTGGTCAGTTGAATGGAACAGTATAGGAGGTGTTGTTGATGCTGGACCTTATGATCTCATTCCGTATAAGGTTGTGGCAAATACCGGAAGTATTAAAGTAGCTACATCATTGAACCAGGATGAACTGGTCAGTGAGTTGATTGAAATTGATGATGTCGGAGAACAATATATCGAATTAACCTCTTCTCTTCAATATGGATACTGGCGTGAATCCGTAAGAATAAACGCGAATGTTGCACAGGCCACACATGGTGAATCGAAAGCCGAAATTCTCGGTAGTGGCAATGGGGCTGTCGCCTATCAAAGATTCAAACTCAAACAAAAGCCTCTGACCTATATTTCTTCTAAATCCATCTCCGGAATTGAAAGCTCACTCAGTATAAAGGTCAATGATATTGCATGGTATGAAGCACCCACCTTTTATGGCAGAGGGCCAAATGATCACATTTATGTTGTCCGAACAGAAGAAGATGGTACTGTATATGTTCAATTTGGAAACGGAGTAACCGGATCACGTTTGCCATCTGGTGCTGATAATGTGATTGCTTCTTATAGAGTGGGTATAGGATCAGATGCGTTAGTGAAAGGAGGACAGATTTCAATATTACTGACTCCGCAGCTAGGTGTAAAATCAGTCACCAATGCGCTTCCATCTGGTGGCGCAGAGGATCCGGAAGTCATAGAGGATATACGGAAAAATATGCCTCTCACTGTGCTCAATCTCGATCGCATCGTGTCGGTTTTAGACTATCAATATTTCGCCAACGCATTCGCCGGAATTGGCAAAGCCCGGGCCGACCTTCTGTGGAAGGGTGAAAATAGAACCTTGCATCTCACAGTAGCTTCTGCAGATGAGGGTGCGGTTGACGAAGTAGTTAAAACCAACCTGATCAATGCTATTGATTCAGCTCGTCATGATCTGTTTCCTGTTGTGAT
>DASXWI010000140.1:0-2007 GCA_036503755.1 Saprospiraceae bacterium
ATCAATTAAGGTCCGCTGGTTTTGGTGAGGTGTATGAACAAGCGCCGGTGGGCCTTAGTGTTCATGAGGGCATTAAGATAGCAAAGGCAGCCATAGAGGAGAAAGAAAAGCAAGAGGGCACCGAAGAGGCTCAAAAAAAAAGCATAACTGAACACATTTTTTTAATACCATCAATTAAAGCAAACAATAAGTTTGCCCATGTTGTGATAGATTATTCCGGTGTAGCTGAATATTTTGAATCCACCGCCGGGGGGAAGATCAGTGAGCCGGCGAAGCAGCGCGTTAGAGAAATCCTTGAAATATCATCATGGCCTAAAGTCAATAACGAACATCTTACGATGTTTCAGGATGACTGGGTACAGCGTGACACGCCTGATAAGTGCTATCTATATTATAAGAATGGGACGGTGTGTATATCCAAGGATGGGTACACATTTCAGGAGCGTACAGCAGAAACAACAATATGGAAGAGCCTGGTGCTGCAAAGGGATTTTAGAGACATTGATCACCTGCACCCCGCTGCTGATTTAGCAAAGAAGTGTATTGTAGATTATAAACAATTTCAAATAGGGATAGGATACCTTATGCACCGCTATTGGTTTAGGAACATAACTAAGATAGTATGGGCGTGTGATCATAAACCACAGGCTGGTCATGATGGTAGAAGGGGAAAAGATTTGTTTACGACTTTAGTACAGGAATGCCGGAATTTAACAGCGGTCAAGTGGAAGCGTGGGCATAATTTCTGGACTGGCAGCATCTTACCTGATACATCAATTGTACACTTTGAGGATACATCTAGTTTTTTAATAAGCGACGAGGAAATAAAGAAGGCTATTTCAGGAACACTGAATATCGAAGGTAAAGGAAGGGACATCATAACCAGGCAATTTAAAGATAAACCTAAATTTTCGGCCAGTTGCCAGACTATGCCGGCGGACTACATGGATAACTCAATCCGGGGTCGGGTATGGTTAATAGAATTTACGGATTTCCTGCAGAAGAATGCCCCGAAGGATATATTAGTTTATGACGATGAGGATAAGTCTCCATTTGATAGGTGGATGATTGATTGTGTCCATGTGTATTTTAAGAACATTGAGGCCATGATTGGCACACCTGGCCTAACAGATGATCAAAAGAAAGAGTCCTGCAGGATAAGATTTGGGAAGCCTATAATAGATGCGGTGGATATGTGTAAGATTGCACTAGATGAGGATGGCTATTGCCCGGTAAAGGACATCCAGGAAGTCATTGGATCAGGTGAGAGAGATGCAAGGTCTGTAGAAAAGTTTCAAAGATGCTTTGAGCTTTTAGAGGGTAAAAAACTGGTCAAAAAACGGTCATTTTTGCATGGAAATCGGACTTACGTTTTTGAACTGCAAGATGTAGAGAAAAGTGAAGAAACTGCATTACCATTCTAAAAAAGCAGTTTTACTGCCCATGATGCCTATGATGTCTCCATGTATTTATAGTTTTTTATATATATTACGTATAGCCTTAAACGTTGTAAAATATAGGTATTCCGTTGGGTGTGCAAAAACTATAATTATTTAGAATTATCATAGGCATCATGGGCAGTAAATGGATAGTAGCCACGCGAAGAGATTATTAGATTTTAAAATGTGCAATATTACACAGTAACATTATGACACACGAAATAGAGGTAGTCTACTTTAGAAACAAAACATACTCCCACCGCAAGTTTGCAAAGGTAGCCAGGGACAAGGCAAGGAGCATGTTTGAGGCAACGGTAAACAAGCTAAAAAATGATAAGGTAGAAGCATTGATAAATCATAGGCGTGAGGATGAGGATGGTAATGTATATTTGGTAAACTCTTACAGGCTATGACCCTAAAGGATCTGTCCAACCTAAAATACCAGCAGGATCGAAAAAATAGGCCATCAATACCTGAACATGCTGTTGTTAGGGGTGTATTTACAGATAAAACGGCAAATGGGCTTACAAAGGCTATACAGACATTTTGTGCTTTAAAGGGCATATTC
>DASXWI010000141.1:0-4827 GCA_036503755.1 Saprospiraceae bacterium
TGAGGGACACCATGGAAGCCCCCATTTTCAATAATGCAAATTATCTCTCCATGATCGAAGGCAATGGGCTAAATCCGTTGCTTCAAAATTATTGGATGACAATACATCCTCCTACCCTCTTTCTTGGATTTGCCTCAGTGACTATTCCTTTCTGCTTTGCCATGACGGGCTTGTGGGAAAAGGAACATACTGCATGGCTTAAACCTGTGATGCCTTGGACATTATTCTCAACCGGGATTCTCGGTCTCGGTATCCTGATGGGAGGTGCGTGGGCGTATGAAGCATTAAGCTTTGGTGGATATTGGGCATGGGATCCTGTAGAAAATATGTCCCTTGTACCATGGCTTGTTCTCCTTGCTGCCATGCATGGCAATTTCATCGCACGACATACTGGACAGTCGATCAAGACAACCTATATTTTTTATATCATCTCTTTTCTGTTAGTAGTCTATTCTACATTCCTGACACGTTCCGGAATTCTTGGCGAAGAAAGTGTCCATGCATTTACCGAAATGGGACTTGAATGGCAGCTAATTGGTTTCATTGGAATTTTCTCACTGGCAGGATTGTATTTCCTTATTTCCAGGAATAAATCCATTCCGGTGGTAGATAAGGAAGAAAAAATTCAAAGTCGTGAATTCTGGATGTTTGTCGGCGCGATGGTACTCGTTTTCGCCTCAGTACTCATAACGTTTTCAACCAGCATTCCGGTTTGGAATAAGTTGTTGGATGTTTACGGCTCTATTATGGGAAAAGGGGACATGTCTCCCTATCATAAGGCTATGCCGCTTGATGTCATTGATCATCACAACAGGTTTCAACTGTGGAATGCAGTTCTAGTGGCTATTCTGTCATCCCTCGCTCAAATGATGCGCTTTGGAGCAATGGGTTGGGAAACACATAGGTCCAAGCTGTTTAAGCATTTAGGTATTTCAGCAGCAATAGGACTTGGATTGGCTTATCTGTGTAGTTTATGGATTGTTTTGCCAAGCTGGCAATATATCGTGTTATTGATCGCAGCAAGTTTTGCAGTCGTGTCCAATGTGGATTATATCATCAGTTTTGGAAAAACAAAACTCACATCGATGGCATCCGCATTTGCCCATGGCGGTTTTGCGCTGATGTTGATTGGTATCATGGCCAGTGGTCTTAACAAACAAACGATTAGTGCTAACCGCTTTGCCCAGGAAGGGCTAGTCGAAGGAATGGATGCCGGGCAAAATGCATTCCTGATTAAGAACATGCCCATGTATATGAATGGATACTGGGTCACTTATAAATCAGATACCCTGGAAGGGCTCACAAGGAAATATGAAGTTGAATTTGTAAAAGTTAGTGAAACCGGAGATACACTCGAACATTTTACTACACATCCGAATATATTGTATGATCGTCAGATGTCCAAGGTCGAAACGGCAAATCCCAATACAAAGAGATACCTGGATCGAGATGTGTTTACGTTTATCTCGGGACTTCCACCTGAGCAACAAGACAAAGCGAATCTGCAGAAAGTGGATAGCATGTTGGAGTACAAACTCCATTATTTAACCCCCGGCCAAACCATAAAAACAGGAAATTACTTGGTTCGTCTGGATACGATCATGTTAAACTCCTACCATAAGGAATATGAAGCAGAAGATAGCGACTTGGTATTGTCTGGTATAGTAACCATTACTGATACTACAGGCACGGAGAGCAGAACCATTCATCCTACACTGATTGTACGCAAGGGATTATTGTACACCCTTTCTGACCAGGTGAATGAATATTATCTCCGAGCCCGTCTGAAGGCAACTGCATTGGATACGTTGTTACCACTGGACGATGCGCTTACATATGAATCATTGATCATTAAATCAGGAGAATCGAAGACATGGAAAGATTTGACGATCAGCATGGAGGGTATTGATAAAAAAATAGATCATCCAAGTTATATCGCTGCAGATGGTGATATTGCCATACAAGCAGTCCTGAACATCACGGGTAGTCGTGGAGTTAAACATGTAGCAAGACCTTTGTACTTTATTCGTGAAGGCAGTCCTTTAAATCTAAAGGCTTATGTGCCTGATATTGGTTTACATGTGAAACTGGATCGTATTGATCCGGTGAAAGAAGAATTTCATTTATTGGTTGCACGTCTGACAGACAAACCATTTTTACCAATAGAAATCGCAGAAGAAGTACCTCGCAATGATTACATCGTACTTGAAGCTATTTTATTTCCAGGTATTAATTTATTCTGGGCCGGCAGCTTGATCATGTTGATAGGCATGTTTATCGGCATGTACAAACGCCTGAAGAAAGCATGACCGCAAATACCGGTACCGGATGTTGAAAGTAGTCTGCATAGGAGCTGGAAGGCTGGCACAACAACTCATGCCCGCTTTAGAAGAAGCAGGTTGCCATATTCTCCAGGTATATAATCGAAAAGCACTGGCTGCAGAAGTCCTTTCTGAAAAACTTAATAAGTCTTCTTTCACAGGAGTCATTTCTGAAATCGCTACTGATGCAGATCTTTATTTTTTTACAGTTGCAGATGATGCTATTGGCCCTGTAGCTGACCAGGTACTTCCCCTTTTACCAAAAGAAGCCATTGGTGTTCATTGTTCAGGGAGCTTAGGCCTTGATGTGCTTCCTTTTAAACGCAAGGCAGGATTTTATCCACTGCAGAGTTTTTCTTCCGGACATGAAGTAACATGGCGTTGGATTCCTCTCATCATCACCACTGCTGACGAAGATATTTGGGAACTCCTGGATGAAATTGCCGGCAAACTCTCAACTTCTGTTTACAGGATGACAGAAGAGCAAAAATCAAATCTTCACATCGCCGCAGTCTTCGCCAATAACTTTTCCAATCACATGCTCACCCTTGCAGAGGAAATCTGTAAAACCCATCAACTTCCATTTGAAATTCTGAAACCACTCATTCTCGAAACATTCAGTAAAGCTATTCTCTCCGGTCCTCGCGACAGCCAGACTGGACCTGCTATACGCCGGGATGAAAAGACGATTCAGAAGCATCTGTATCTATTGAAAGAACAACCGGAAATGGCAGGTATCTACAGATTGGTTACTGAAAGTATACAGAATAAAAGCTAATGGCTGTCAGCTATCAGCTATCAGGAACTGTCAACAATGACTTCCCTATAGTCTTTGATTGCTCTATTTTAGAAAACCCTTAGATGAAGAATATCTAATCATCTTCGTAACGAAAATCAATTCGCCATCGATAAACCCACTGAAAGCTGACAGCTGAGAGCTGAGAGCTCTCTTAATCCTTCTTAGGCAAAAGCTTAGCTACAATATCATCATAATACGGTCTTTCCTTTAAGCTGGAATGAGTTCCAGGAAAAAAGACGATATCGAGTTCGATAAACTGATTGGATGCATCAAAGTCCCTCATCACGACGGCACAACGTTTATCATTGATCAACCGTGTATTATCGATCATAGGAAATTCAAAATAGTCAATGCTAAATGTCGGATCAACAACTTTGTCTTCCTTTTCAGGAATCCTGGTATACACCTTAAGTCGCACCTGAACAGAAGAACTCGTGGTGTCCTTTTCCAGAATGGTCAGATGGACAAAATGCTTTATGGGAATGACCTCATCCCCATTGAAAATGGAGTCTGTAAATACGCAACTAAAGGTGTCGTTCTGGCTGAAGCTGAGGGAATCATAGAAATAGACAAACTTTTCCATAGTTGCCACTCCCTCCAGGCTTGCTAATTGCTTGGAGGTTACTTCCTTGGACATATCAAATAAGCGTTGCTTATAGGAGGCATTCAGCACGGGGTCTTTAATCTCAAGATTATTCCGCCTGTTGAGATAAGTAAATAACGGGGTCAAGTTGAGTGACTCATGGAAATTGTAGGCCAGTAATTCAAGTTGAAGGATTTTTTCGTCCATGGTGACATCTTCCTTCAAGGCCGAATTGATAATGGAAGAAAACATATCCTTACGAAGTGCACTTTCGGACTCCTCGCGTTTGCTCATCAATTCGGTATAGAGCCTGGTTTTGGCTTCGTTCTCCTGGTTCTGATTGATGTAATCAGAAGCGTAATAGCTGACAATCGCAATCGTAATGGCCGTAATTAAACCGCCAACCGGATGTAAAATGATTTCAGCCTTGTCCCAGAAATCCTTCTCGCCTTCGCGATGTTTTACTGTTTCTTTATCTGCCATGCGCCTTCCACTTTGACCACTGCTAACGTGTAGGTGATTGAACTGTTTGTAGATACCACATCAAAGTTGGCACCTTCATAACCTGTCAAACCCAATTTTAATTTACCCACTTGTTGAATGGTAACTGAGAAATAGCCATTCTTGTCAGTTTTGGTGGTGGCAATCACTTTATCCCCCTGGGTAATTTTAATTTCCTGTTCTACCAACGCAACACCATCCTTTTTGATGGTCCCGGAAATTTCACCTGCAAACGCCATCGCAGGCACAAAGAATAATAGTGAAAGAATGATGGTCTTGAAGCTCATAGATATTATGTTTAAGAATTCGTTAAGAAGCAGCCACTTCTGGTGACCTAAGGTAAAATTAGGGCATTTTACCCTAACTCGGTGAGAAACGACCGTGGATCAATGGATATTATATGTTCTTTAACATAGAAAGCGTGAGTAGTTAAAATCGTGAGGCGTGAGTTGCTTGATTATAATACTTTCTACCTTTCTGCCCTTAATCGCGCAACGACGCAAAGACGCAACGTTTTGATCTCCTTTTGCTCTTTGCTTTTAGCATGGTTGCTTAGCTGTAGCACATGGATGCGTTTAGCCGCTCGAGGCTTCTAGCACTCTGCCCTATGCCCTATGCCCTAT
>DASXWI010000142.1:0-7692 GCA_036503755.1 Saprospiraceae bacterium
CCTTTCGTATTGATGATCCCTAATTTTTCATCATTGGAAACAATCCCCAACCCTTGCTTGAAACTCCATGCTCTTGCGTAAATGGCAGGTAATACCAAATGTCCTGTTGTATCAATATAACTAAAGGAGTTTCCGACTTTAACTTTGGCAAGGCCCTGGGAAAAATCATCGGCAGCCGACCATTTCTCTGATTTCAGGATTTTGCCTGAACGATTGATATAGTGATCCGGGCCATTGAATGGACTCACTCTTGCCATTCCTTCATGGAAAGCCCAGGCTGCTTTGTATGTAGGTTCTACCACATAATTACCGGAACGATCGATGTACCCCCAACGGCCGTTCTTATTGACATTGGCAAGACCTTCTGAAAAAAAACCAACATCATCAAAAAGAGGGTCTATCCTTAATTGCCCTAGTGTATCCATATACCCCCATTTCTCAAGTGGGGGCTCATAATCAGCCAGGTAGATTTCTTCCTCTGCGTGCTGCTCCTCCGCATATTTTTTGCAGCCAGGTAATACTGTCAGCAAAAGCAGCATAAGGATCCAGAAACAATCCTTTTCTTTCACCACAAGGTGTAACATAAGGAGGGGTTACAGCGTTAGTTGAGAAATCACGCTCCAAAATACATATTCAGCATGGTCACTATGCTGTATTTAGTCGTTTTATCCTTCTTGTCCGGTCAGGCTGACTGGACCTGGAGTGTGCATCCCGAAGCTGGATTTAAAATCCTAACCCCCATCCCCCTGATTTATGATGTCAAAGCAGTCCCTACGGATGTAGATGTCATTCAATTTCATCAATATCATGCTGGATCTCTTTCCACAGGACCTGACTCGATGGCTTTCGTCATTGACCACTTCATTGTTCCGGCACAGGATGCAACCATGGATGAAGAGTACTTGAATGCATTTTTTGAAAATACCCTTGATGAAATGTTGGTCGCCATTGATGGAACATTAGTCTACATGGATATTCTGCATCAACCTGGCCGCGAAGTCTGTATTTGGAAAGGCAGCTATAATGAAGGGAAGGGAGTTATAAGGGGAAACATACTTTTGTATGGAGACAGGTATTACGGGTTACAAGTGTTTGGTTTTGCGAGTAAGAAACAGGATGAACTGATGACCAGGTTTTTGAATTCATTTAAACGCACCGAAGAAAAAGCTAATTAACCAGATGTTTTTTACCTGAAATAACCGTATGAAATGAAATTTACTTTAATCGCCACCATTAGTCTCCTCTTTATATTCGCAGCTTTTAAGGGTAAAGCGTCCACCGTTGACCAATGGCAGCTAGAACTTGATAAAGATGGGATCAGGGTATATACCCAGTTGGAAGGTGATTCTCCTTATAAACAGGTAAAGGTGACCACAACCATAAATGCACCGATTGAAAAAGTCATGGAAATCCTCTTGACGTTTAATCATTATTCCCGTTGGATGGATCAAGTAGACCAAAGTTATCTTCTTAACCAGGCAGATTCCAATTATTATATTTTTATCCTTGAGGATGCTGATTGGCCCATGCAGAACCGTTACCAGGTTTCTAAATTGAACGTCAAGCAATCTGTGACTAAAAGCCTTATCAAGTTTAAAGCGGTTCCTGATTTTATTGAAAAACGTACGGATGCCATTCAGATCAAGCAGCATGAAGGATATTGGGAACTCGAAAACAGGGCTGACCATCAATGTACACTTGAGTATGTATTAGTACAAAATCCAGGAGGCCATGTTCCTCCCTGGTTAGCCAATTTCAATGCAATCGAGCATCCTTTTCAAAGTGTTTCGAGGTTAAAGGAGTTGGCAGAAAACGCCAGGATCACTCCATAATCATTCCAAGCGTCAGGGTATTCTATGAATTTAGCATTTACTTACTATTCAATTTAGCCTGTTAGTACTTTTTTATTCCCTTTTCGTCGTTATATAGTCATATTCTGGTTTCTGGATACACTACATTGTAGTGGCATTAATCATTGACCGATTTTGATTTGTATGGTTCAAACCCATTTATACGCACGATTTGAGGAAACCCGGGTTTTCAGTATACCTGCTGAAAACGGAGAACCTTTGTGTACGGTAGGTAAAGGGGATTGGCTTGGGGTACTTGTTTTACAGGGAGATTGGGCACATGTCATCGCAACAGCTTGCGAAGGATGGGTGAAAATCAGTGAGACCGAATCCAGACCGCCATTCCACTTACACATCCAACAGAGCGAAGGAAAAGCCATTTCTTATGTCAATTCCCCTGCAAAGATGTCTTCTTAAAGAACCCTAACCCAAATTAGAAACCTGGTAGAGAAAAGAGATTATTGAGCTGTGGCTGTGTTCCAGTTTTCATATCCGCCCTTGAGCACATAGACTTCCTCGAATCCATTATTGTACATAAACGTCATGGTCATTTTTGACCTGGTTTCATTTTTACAATAGAGGTAGTATTCCTTATCCTTTTTGAGTTCTAGCAGTTTGTACTTGAATTCAGGGCCGAAGAAATCGATATTGATCGCTCCTTCAATATGACTTTGTTCAAATTCCTGCGGCATCCGGACATCGATCACCACGGCATCGGATTTTTTAATCTTTTTAGCAAACGTTTCTTTATCCAAAAACCGGTCAGCATAGTCAGTTGGGGTAGCATTTGAATTACTTACCTCGCTCTCTGGGGTTGCTTTAGAGTTGCAGGATGTCGTTGCCAGGCCCGTAAAAAGGACTGCAGACAATATTAAAAGGCGGATTCTGAGCATCATATGGAAAATAATTACTATCTATCGAGCGCCGAAATTATTATTTTTCTTTCATACATGGACTTTCATCAACTAGATATACGTCAATTCCTTGAAGAAGCCATTCCGGTTCGCTTTGAACAACTAAGCCCTCAGGAGTTTGAACAATTCATTTCTTACCTCTTTGAAGTCGACGGATTTGAGATTGTGAAGGGAAAACCGGACGGTCATTTCGCAGGAATTATCCGCGCAGAAAAGGATGGGGCTAAGCATGCCATCATTCCTGTCCTGGCTTCTCCTGATGAAGAGGTTGGGGAAGAATGGATTGAAAAGGGGAGAGAAGCAAGGGAGTTTCTGCAAGCTGAACAGGCCTGGGTGATTACGACCACCGAATTTTCAGATGAGGCACGAAAAACTGCGGAGGAAGAAGGTATTGAACTTTGGGATTGGGATGTCCTCTATGAAGCTTTATGCCAGTTGTTCTTTGAAGGGAAAACACACGAAGTATATTTTGAAAACCATCCAACGATAAAAGAACTGCCTGAAACTCCTTCCGAACTTAAATTGAAAGTAAAGTGGGAGGCTGCAGAAGGCATTGGATCTGAATGGTATAACCTGGGCCTTACGATCACGAATCCAACTCAGAGGAATATCTATCTCCATCTTCACCTTCCTGCTTTGATTGACAATAAACGGCAACAAGTCATGGCAGAGGAGTGGGTCGAAGGTGAGTTTGTGGCTGGATTGATCTACGCCGGAGCATCTGTAAGAACCAATGCGCTATTCAATGCGGCCAAATTGGGAGAGCGACCTCCAGGTGGTAAAATCGTGCTCACCTGCCACGAACGACTTGAAGTACCTGCTACTTATCACCTGGAAGCCAGGCTCAAAGGTGAGGCTTGTTATATCATTACTTACTGCTATTCTATTCACAGCGAAGAGTATTACCAGATGACCATGTTTCGTGATCATGTCCTAAGGCGATCATGGATTGGAAGACAAATGGTAAACGTTTACTATTTCACTTCGCCAATGCTTATTCGATTAGCATCTTACAATCAAATTCTGGATTCATGGCTTAAATGGACCAGCACCAGGATGATAAGAATCTGCATCAAAAAATCGTGTTTCAACCATACTAAATTCGAACAAAGAAAATGAGCCAGACCATATATCCTTTTCACTTGGCTATTCCTGTAGATGACCTTCAGGCAGCAAGACAATTTTATGGTGAAGTGCTTCAATGTCCCGAAGGCAGGACTTCAGACCTATGGACCGATTATGATTTATTTGGTCATCAGTTGGTAATTCATTACAAACCTTCTGAAAAAGAAGAAACGCATCACAATCCAGTAGATGGTCATGATGTACCGGTTCCACATTTCGGAGTTGTCTTGCCATGGAATGAATGGGAAAATCTCGCGAATAGACTGAAGGAAGCTGGGGTTACGTTTGATATTGAGCCTTACATCCGCTTTGCCGGCCAGGTTGGGGAACAGGCTACCATGTTTTTCAAGGATCCTTGTGGAAATGCCTTAGAATTTAAGGCTTTCAAGGATATTGGCCAGCTATTTGCAAGGGATTGAAGGGTCAATTCCAGAATAACCTGTTAATTTTGGGGTCTTTCATCATAAACCTCTTTATAGAGCATGCCATTGGGAAATCGTTTTTACCTCTTTTTAGTAGCCATACTGGTATACTTCCCCGCTGCCCTTCAGAGCCAGGTTAATGCTGAAATAGATCTAAATCGTCAGGTACAAGGAGAAACTAGTATCATCGGTGTTCGCTGGTCCACAGCAGATGAAAAGGTATGGCACGATGAAAATGACGGCCGCCTGGATATCCTCGGTCTTAAAGCAAACATTAGTTCAAATTCACTTACAAAATCCAAATCAGGCGTTTCAACCTACCGTTTTGAATTTGACAATTCTTGTACAGTTGAAATGGTTATTCAACTCATTTCGCTTGTTCCAGGTGAAACTTTGTATTTGAAAAATGCTACGACCGGAAAAGTAGTTTTTCAATTTTCCAGTGATACATCTGTAGCTATTCTGACACCGGCTTTTGATCCTTCAGAGGTTATCCTTGAATGGAATTGTGGCAAAGGTGCAGCATATAAAAGCGAGTTTAGAGTAACGAATATCTATTATCAGCCTTCATCTTCATCAAGATCCTTTGATATTGGATTTGGTACTTCCTTTCCATGTCATCCAAATGCGGCTTGCAAAGAAGATTCCATGATGCAGCTGATCTCTAAAAGTACGGTCAGAATCCGCATGGTGATGGAAGAGGGTATTGGTTGGTGTTCCGGATCAATGATCAACAATGTGAGGAATGACAAGACACCTTACTTGTTGACCGCCTTTCATTGTCAATACGAGTACACTCCTAAATACAAAATGTGGCGGTTTGATTTTAACTATACTTCACCCACTTGTACAAATCCTGCAGAAGAACCAGCTTATACATCACTTGAAGGATGTGATTTTATGGCTCTTGGTCAAGCTTCGGATTTTCTGTTAGTGCGTCTTGCTGAACCGATTCCGGTAAACCAGGAAGTTACGTTTGTAGGATGGGACAGGGATGAATTGACTATTCCTGACACCAGTTATTTCATCCATCATCCGAATGCAGATATCCGGAAATTTTCCAGTTGTACAAATAAAGCTACTATACACCCAAACCAGATTGGTTGGTCAGAAGGGTATACTACGCCTGCAAATCATCATTTCAAATTTAAGTTTACTGAAGGAGGTCATGAACCAGGCTCTTCAGGAGGTCCTTTATTTAACGAAGACTTTTATTTGGTTGGTCAGTTACATGGAGGTACCGCAGGATGTGAAACATCCAACAATACCTTCATTGGCAGATTTGCAAAATCATGGAATTTAGGTGCAAATCCAGATCAGCGACTTAGTGATTGGCTGGATCCTGATCAAACAAATCTCTTACGTATCCCAGCGATTGAAAATTTCACAGCCAATGATGTAGTGGATATTCATGGAGTAGTGAAGGATCCTCTTGGCAGACCACTTAAAAACGCTCTGATTAAAGTGACAGGCGCAAAAGAGGAGAATATTTTCACTGGGGCCGACGGAACGTTTACACTTGCTCAGGTTAGTCGTTCAGGCCAGTATACACTTACCCCTGAGAAAAATGATAATCCCACCAATGGATTGAATGCCCTGGACCTTGTAGCGATCCAGAAGCACCTTCTTGGGAAAGATACTTTCAACCTCCCGTGGAAATTTATTGCCGCTGATGCCACCAATAATATTGATCTTACGGTTGGAGATATCGTCTTGTTACTCAGGCTGATGTTAGGAAAAATTCAAACCCTCCCTTCTTCTCCTTCCTGGCGATTTGATCCTCCTCAATTGGTGATTGATCCAAGTACCCAGGGAGAGCCTATTGAAGTCCAGTTTATGGGAATAAAAATAGGGGACCTCAACGCCTCAGCGGATCCGGGCAAGTAAGGTCGATCAATCCATAAAAAACGGTATAATTTTGGAGTAATGGTGACTGTGGATCAAACCCAAGCCAATATCATAACCGCAGCTGAGGACTTCGTCAGGCGGCTCTTTGAAGAAAAGATACCCTCTAACTTATACACCTATCACAATTGGGTACATACCTGCCAAGTCAGGGATGAAGCTATTTTGCTGGCAAGGCAAGCAGGCACATCGGATGCTGATCTTGAAATATTGAACCTTGCTTCTTTATTTCATGATGTAGGTTTTTCGGAATCGTACGTTGGGCATGAGGAGCAAGGAATCCGTATTGCACGTGATTTTTTAACCAAAGCAAATTATCCTGAAGACAAGATTGCAAAGATTGAAGCACTCATCAAAGTCACCCAGATAGATGTAAAGCCAAAAACACATCTTGAAGCGCTTCTCAAAGATGCGGATACCAGTTCATTGGGTAAACCACATTTTCATATTTATACCAATAGCCTTCGCAAAGAATTGAATGCAGTGCAGAATACCCTGCTGAGTAAAAAGGATTGGGCCATTACCAACCTCAAGTTTATTGATCAACATGAATATTATTCAGCTGAAGCAAAAGAACGCTATGGGAAAACAAAGCTTGACAACAAGCGATTGCTAGCGGATGAATTGGTGATGCTTGAAATGAAAGACCAATTGAAGATTGCAAACGGGGGAGTAGAACCTAATACCATTGGTACGAGTAAATCTGCACAAACCATGTTTAAAACGGCACTTCGTAATCATATCGATCTGAGTGCCATTGCGGACAATAAGGCAAACATTATGCTTTCGGTCAATGCGCTGATCATCACATTTGCATTACCGCTGCTAGGTAAAGAAATAGCTAATAACCGGATGTTGTTATATCCAACGATCTTACTCCTTACGGTCTGCGTAGTCTCTATGATATTTTCAACCATGGCTACACGGCCCATTCCTATGAAAGGGTATAGCAGTATGGAAAGTATCCTGGCCAAAAAATCCAACCTCTTCTTTTTTGGCAACTACTATCGAATGAGTTTTGATGAATATGAAAAAGGAATGAATGCTACAGTAGCAGATGATACGATCCTGGATACTACGATCATGAGGGATCTCTTCTTCCTGGGAAGGACGCTCGGCGTCAAATATGGGTATTTGCGAAAATGTTATACCATTTTCATGTATGGTATTATCGTCACTGTGATTGCTTTTGTTTTTGTTTTCTCGATCACCTAAGTTCCATGAATGCCGTTGTAACTAATACGGTAAATAAACTTCTCCGTAGGATCTACTTTTGCACGTTCATCAAGCCTGCGACCAACCACCCATAAGATTTGATCCTCATTGGTCAATAAGAGCTGATGTTGTTTTTCATGCATCTCCAATTTAAGATCCACCAGGTAGTCCTGAAGCTTTTTTGTTTTGCCTTGCATGCCTAGTGGCTGAAAACGATCGCCCGTATCAATCGTACGTAATTGAAGCGGCCAACGAACTACA
>DASXWI010000143.1:0-8377 GCA_036503755.1 Saprospiraceae bacterium
CTATCAAGACTTGAAAAGGATTTATTGAAATCGTATGTCGTTCAACTCTACGATATCCTCTCGGATGAAGTACCGGCGCGACAAAATGAATTCGTAAGAGCTCCTGAAATGCCTTCACCGAAAATTACATATCCTGATGTACCACCTGTTTATGCTTCAAAGCCAACCGTGCAGGAGCCTGAAATCAAAGAGGTTCCAAAAGTGGTTCCTGAAGTAAAAGTCCCTGTTGAAGAACCTGTCATGACCATTCATCATCCTGAACCGAAACCATTTCATGTTGCTGTTCCTGAACCTGTATTAAAAGTTGTTCATCAACCAGAGATTACACATTCCTATAAAGAAGCATCGGCCGAACTCAGAAAATTGTTTGATGCACCTTTTGCAGATGAAGTTTCAGGGCTGTCCAGCAAGGTGCCAGTGGCCAATATAGAATCTGCACTTGGGTTGAATGAAAGGATATTTACCTTGAATGAGTTGTTTGGCGGAAATAAAAGCTTGTTTGAATCCACATGCGCTGAACTCAATGCACTTCATTCCTATGGTGATGCAACAGACTTGTTATTGAGTGGACCAGCAAAACAATATGATTGGTCAGATCCTGCGCGGATTAAAATGGCAGAGCACTTTATCCGGATCGTGGCGAGGCGTTATCCAAGAAATTAAAATGGATAAAGAAGTTGTTCAATTTATCAGGAAGCTGAGTATACCACTTGGCTTTGTCTGTTTTATATGGATCATCCATCTCCTTCAGTTTGTTACTGGTTTTGATCTTGTACGTTTAGGGGTATCACCACGAGAGATCGATGGATTGCCAGGAATCCTTACCGGACCTATGATTCATGGGAGTTGGGAACATTTGTTTTTTAATTCCGTATCGTTTGTAATTCTTGGAGCCATCATGTTTTGGTTTTACCCAAGCATTGCCCTACAATGTATGGTCTGGATGTATTTGTTATCCGGATTAGGCATTTGGTTGATAGGACAACCGTACTCTTATCATATCGGGGCAAGTGGAGTGGTATATGGAATGGTTTCATTTGTATTCTGGAGCGGCATTTTCAGACGGAATGTCAAGTCCATTGTGTTGGCATTGGTGGTTCTTGTTTTGTATGCAGGATTTTTTGAGGGGATCATTCCTGGGAAAGAAGGCATTTCCTGGGAGGGTCACCTGATGGGAGGGATTTCAGGGATTTTGATAGCTTTTCTTTACCGGAAAGTTATTGAGGAAGATGAAATACCGGTTGTCCCTGAAGAAGAACCTGAAGAAAAACAGTATTTGCTTCCAAGGGATACGTTTGATATGACGATGGAACAGCGCAGGGCGCTTAAAAGTGAAGAATGAAGAATGAAAAATGAAGAATGAAATGGCAAGGAGCAAGGAAATTTAGGCTTAGGAGCAATGGATCAAAGGAGCAAAGGAATATTCATCTGATTTGTGAGCAGGTGCAACCTTTATAAAACCCGGGAGTCTTTGTGGACGATATTTTTTATAAATCCTAAAATGCAAATCATATGGCCAGGTTGTTTTTTATTGCCATCATCGCCCATTTAGTTGGGATAAATATTTCAAGTGCGCAATCGTGGAGTAAGGGTTCGATTACTGGTACAGGGGAAGTAGTCAAACAGGAAATCACCATACCTGCTTTTGATGGAGTATCCTTGGGATTTAGCGGAGACGTCATCATCACGCCAGGTGCAACGCAGAAGGTAGTAGTCGAAGCTCAGCAAAACATTATTGACAACATCAAACGTGAAGTTGAAGGTGGAACGTGGAAGATCAATTTTATCAAAAGTGTCAATGATGCAAAGGATGTAAAGGTGTACATCACTGTTCCAAAAGTTGACTTTGTCGGTGTTTCCGGAAGTGGATCTATTGTGTCCAACGGCAGATTCACCGGCGTGAATCAAATGGAAGTTGCTCTTTCTGGTTCAGGTGATATCAAGATGGAATTTGAAGCTAATGATACTGATCTCCATATCAGTGGCTCCGGGGATATTGAACTTAAAGGAAAAAGTAAAAGTCTTGAAATATCGATTAGCGGCTCTGGCGATGCCATCACTGAGAACCTGGAGACTTCCAAATGCGAAATTCATATCAGCGGTTCAGGAGACGCGACCGTAAATGTCAATGGCGATCTTGAATCCCACATTTCTGGCAGTGGAGATGTGCAGTATA
This sequence comes from Saprospiraceae bacterium, assembly GCA_036503755.1. Lineage (GTDB taxonomy): Bacteria > Bacteroidota > Bacteroidia > Chitinophagales > Saprospiraceae > Opimibacter. The sequence goes on from DASXWI010000143.1 coordinate 2,177, forward strand.
AAGGAAATGCGAGTGTGACTGCGAGAGTGAGTGGGAGTGGATCTGTGAGCAAGCTCTAAGCCTTTGGCTTATACGCTTATAGGGTTATAGGGTTATAGGGTTATAAAGCTCTGCCGCTGGATGGAGTTTCTTGTGTTGAGCGTAGTCGAAGTATCTCCGCCAGCATATTGAAGTCGAAAGTTGCCGCTGGATGGAGTTTTCTCCGCCAGCATGTTGAGTGCACGACTAGGTGATTGATTGTAGCGCCTTCCTAACTGAGCCATACTTTTCCAACAGCTTTCCTGCTTCTTCCTCACTGCAATTTATTTTTTCCATGATCATTCGTTTTCCACGTTCGATCAGTTTGTTGTTGGAAAGAAGCATGTCCACCATCTTGTTGTCTTCGACGCGGCCCAGGCGGATCATCGTTGCGGTTGAGATCATGTTCAGGATAAGTTTCTGAGCGGTGCCGGCTTTCATACGTGTGCTACCGGTTACAAATTCAGGCCCGACTTCGCAGACAATCGGATGATCAGCATAAGAGATCAAAGGTGCATTAGCATTGCAGGTAATACAAGCTGTAAGGATGTTATTTGCTCTGGCTTGTGTGAGTCCACCAATGACATAGGGTGTAGTTCCTGAAGCTGCGATACCCACAACAATGTCTGACGAATTGATCCCAAAAGCTTCGAGATCTTTCCATGCCTGAAGTGGATTGTCTTCTGCAAACTCTTGTGCTTTTCGTATGGCGGCATCACCACCAGCAATCAAGCCGATGACTTTTTCATGATCAACACCAAAGGTTGGAGGGCATTCAGAAGCATCAAGTATGCCTAGCCGTCCGCTAGTCCCTGCACCAATATAAAATAATCGACCACCATCCATCATGCGGATGACGATGTCATCTACCAGTTTTTCAATAGCGGGTATACATTCCTGTACACGTTGTGGAACGGATTGATCTTCATGATTGATGTGCGACAGGATTTCTCTTGTCGACATCTTTTCGAGATGCCTGTAATGGGAATCTTTTTCTGTAATCCGGGTCATGCAGGCAGGTTGCGGTCAGGCAACTGGTTAGCAGAATTCGTTGAAAGCGGCTTTAAGATTTTCCGCGATCATCGCAGCACTTCTGCCTTCGATATGATGGCGCTCGAGGAAATGAACGAGGCGACCGTCCTTAAACAAGGCAATGGCTGGAGATGATGGAGGATAAGGCAACAAATACTCCCTTGCTTTGGCTGTAGCTTCTGTGTCTACTCCTGCGAAAACAGTTAGTAATTGCTCTGGTTGTTTCTCATTCTGCAAGGCAATCTTAACGCCTGGACGGGCATTGGCTGCAGCGCAACCACAAACGGAATTGACCACAAGAAGTGCAGTACCGGTTTGATTTTCAAGGGCTTCAGTAACCTGGTGCGGGGTTGTCAAGGAATTGAAACCTACCGTATTGAGGTCCCTGGACATCGGTGCTACTAATTCAGCTGGATACATATGATATTAACTTGATAAGTGAATGTCTGAAATAATCGATTGGAAAACAAAGGTAAGAAGGAATTGGTTCTGGGGAGCTGGAAGCTCTCAGCTATCAGCTCTCAGCTGTCAGTTGGGATCAAGGGAGCATAGGGCATGGGGCCAATTGAATAAGGAATATCGAATAAGGAATATCGAATTAAGAACTTTTGTTTGGTGAAAGAGATGAACTAACAACTTTTTTCTGGAAGCTGGAAGCTGGTAGCTGGTGGCCCTTTTCTGATAGCTGACAGCTGATAGCTGACAGCTTCAAACAATTGCTTTCGCAAATTCAATCTTATGAAATAATCTGTCAGCGTGGGTAGCAATCTTCTTTTGGAGGGTCATGATGGCTTTGACTTCTATGGGAAGTAGCTTGTGATTTTGCGCGTCCTTTAGAAGGTCGTTGCTGATGACGTAGTAATCATGCCATTGACCAACGATTTCCTGGAAGTCATCAGCGATAGACAGGCGTTTGGTTTTTGGTTGGAAAATTTTCTGTAAGTAATAAAGTTCTTTAAAGCGTATTCGCAATTCATGCACCTGGTCGACTTCCGGTTTTCCGGATTTCATCAATTCCTCAATGTGATTTCTTTTTTCAAGAAGGAATTTTCTTACTTCGCCTGAGTTCACCTTTCCTAAGTAAGGCAAGGATTGTTTTGTCTTCTTTTTCAGTCCCCTTTTAAATTTATCATCAGCCAGTTTGAAGAAATCCGCTCGTTCTTTTTGTATATCTGATTCGATTTTTTTGTAATACCCTGCAAGGACAGGATCCTGTTTGTATTTTTTCAACAAAGAAATCTGTAGTTGGAGCTCTCTCACTTTTCCGGCCTGGCGAAAAACAGTTTGGAATGGTTTGAAGAGTTTGTCTTTTTTTAAATTTTTGACACAGGCATCGGTGAGGGAAAAAATGGCTTTGAGTTTTTTGATGTGTACACGCAGCATATGAAAATCTTCAGCGCTGAAATCCAAAGATGGTTTTTGGAGCAACAATTGGACGGAAGTCGATTGCCGGAGGAAGTATTTTATAAGTTTTGCGGATGTTTTCACTTTATGTAGTGATAGCAGATGTTATTTTAAAAGTACAACCTTTCCTACAGGCTGATGGGTTCTTTCCAGAAATGATCTTTTTAAAAAAATAAAGGCTCCCAGAAACAGATGGCCGGAGAGCAAATTATTTTTTACAGAAATAAAAAAGCCCGGACGTTTCCGGGCTTTGATTAGCGTAAGAAAGGTATAATAAAATGTAATTATTCTTCATAAAATTGGACAAGTCCGGTTTCGACATCATACATCCCTCCGATCAGGACTATTTTTTTGTCTGCAATCATTTCATTCAGGATGGTGCTCTTGTCATGGATCTGGTGCATTGCCATTTGGACATTGATGGTGGCGACCTTTTCAACAAATTCATCATTGGCAGAAGAGCGGTTTGAGGTAACCGTTTTCTCTGCATGGACAGCTGGCTGTAGTTTAGAAAGCAGGTTGGTCAGATTTCCCATCTCGACGTGATCGCAAGCTCCTTTTACCGCTCCACATTTGGAATGCCCCAGGACTACGATAGCCTTTGCTCCGGCTATCCTGCACGCAAACTCCATACTGCCGAGGATATCTTCATTGATGATATTGCCTGCAATGCGTACGCTGAAAATATCGCCGAGGCCCTGGTCAAAAATTAATTCGGCAGAGGTCCGTGAATCGATACAACTTAATACGACAGCCAGTGGATATTGACCACTGGATGTTTCGTTGACTTGTTGTAATAAGTTACGATTGATTTTAAGGTTGTTGATAAACCGCTTATTCCCTTCCTTCAGCAATTCTATAGCCATGGAGGGTGTGAGGTTCATCTGCATTTCTTTAGTCAGTGTTTTCATGATTGGGATATAGCTTTATTAGTGATGGTTGAGTTATGCGGCTTGACCGGGTGATATTCCCTTGACTTCGACGTGGATGTTCTTCATCGTCTTTGCATGTACAACATAATCCTGAATGATTTCGATGACATCCTGGTGGATGTACTTTGATTTACTTGCATCGATGAGTACTTTGGAGTTCTCCGGGATTTCATTTAGTTTTTGTAGGATGCCTCCTTTATTGAGGAAGGAAACCTCCTCCGAAAGGACGATATGCTGGTCATGCGCGCTGTTGGACACATCCTTGATATCATAGGCATTCCTGTAATTGTTGAGTAAGAGGTAAAAAATAGCGAAGGCCATTCCGATGCCTATACCGGTGAGCAAGTCAGAAAGCAGTATACCGATGATGGTGGCCAGGAAGGGGATGAAGTGTTCTCTTCCCTGTTTATACATTTGCTTGAACAAGGAGGGTTTGGCGAGTTTGTATCCAACGATAAATAAGATTGCAGCCAGTGTGGCAAGCGGTATCATGTTGAGCAGGTGAGCAATGCTAATCGCGCAAATCAGGAGATAAACTCCGTGAAGGATGGTTGACATTTTTGTCTTTCCACCAAAGGTGATATTCGTTGAACTCCGTACAATAACCTGGGTCAAGGGTAAACCTCCAATGAGGCCGGAAACAATATTGCCAAGACCTTGTGCTTTTAATTCGCGGTTTGTGGGCGTTACTCTTTTTTCAGGATCAAGTTTGTCGGTGGCTTCAACACATAGAAGTGTTTCAAGACTGGCGACAATGGCCATTACAAAGGCTATTGAATACACCTTTGGATTGGTCAACTGTGAGAAATCAGGAGTTGTAAACTGACTGAAAAAATCACCTAAGCCAGATGCCACAGGCAGGTTAACAATTTGGTCAGGTTGTAAGGAAAATGGTAAGTAACCCTGCACATAGAAATAGTGAATAAGGATGCCGGCCACAACAGCTACAAGGGGTCCGTTGATCATGCCAAATATTCTGTGCTTTTTGGAGAGTACCTGATCCCACAGCAGCAGAATGCAGAGTGAGATAACTGTTATCAATAGAACCCCGGGATTGATAAAATTCCACATTTTGGTTAGTGCCGAAAACGTATTCTCGCCATCAAGCTGAATGAATTTGAAATCTCCTTCAAAATCCTTGTCATAGCCAAGTGCATGTGGAATCTGTTTTAAAATAATCAGCAGACCAATTCCAGTCAGCATGCCTTTGATGACGGAGGAAGGAAAGTAGTATGCTACAAAGCCCAGTTTCAGATATCCTGCAATCAGTTGGATCACTCCCATGAGCACTACTGCCAGTAGGAATGCCTCCCACGATCCACCTAAGGTTGCTATGGCACCTAAAACGATGACGGCCAGTCCGGCGGCAGGTCCACTTACGCCAAGGGGTGATCCGCTCGCGATGCCAACGACAATACCTCCTACAATACCGGCAATAATACCGGAGAATAAAGGGGCCCCGGAACCAAGTGCAATACCGAGGCACAAGGGTACGGCGACAAAGAAGACCACGACGCTTGCCGGGAGGTCATGGCGCAGGTGGTTGAATACGTTTTTCATCATGGTGGATGGTTTGACACGTCAAAGATAGTATTTGTATTTATTATGATAGTAAAGCTATCAAAATAAATAATGTTACTTTTGTGTTAAATCGGCGCACCATGGAAATCAACCTTTCGATCCGGCTCAATGAGAAGTTATACCTGCGTAATCCTGAGGAATCTGAATTGGGCAAGAAGATCCTGCAGTATAGTATTGTGTTGATTGAACAAATTGGTTTTGAGTCATTTACTTTTAAAAAGCTGGCGCAGGAAATCGGGACGACCGAGGCAGGGATTTACCGGTATTTTGAAAACAAACACCGGTTGCTCCTTTACCTGGTAGATTGGTACTGGAGTTGGCAGGAATACAGGGTAATGATGGAGACTAAAAATATGCCCGACGCGGAATCGAAGATCAAGACCGCGATCAGTTTGCTGGCCACCCGGGTGGAGGATGATCTCTCTACCGGACATATCAATGAAAAACTGCTCCATGACATCGTCATGTCGGAAGGAGCCAAATCCTGGTTGACAAAGCATGTGGAGGCTGACAATAAGGATAAATTATTTCAGCCGTATAAAGACTTATGCGCAAGGATTGCTGGATTTGTCAAAGCCTACAATCCCTCTTACGCTTTCCCATTTTCCTTGTCCAGCACTATGATTGAAATGGCCCATTCCCAGTATTTCTATATGCAGCATTTACCCTCGCTGACTGATTTCGGGAAAGCTAAAAGTGGAGATGAAATCATCCGCTTCCTGGAACAGATGGTTTTCGGTGTGCTCGATAGTGCCCCTGCAATAAAAGGGAAAAAGAAATAAGTGATCTGAGATTAGAACGATCACGGCTTAAACGGAATATTATTAAACAACGCCAGTTGAAATTGTCCACGTTGATGACTTGTGAATAATTGGGTCATCCAGCCTGTTTCTATTCTTATATAAGGTGATATCATATACCCAAGTGCTCCATAAATCCGGTCTCTGTCAAAAACCGGTGGTTTGTTTTGGAGGAAGATTTCATTGTATACTGACAGATAGATTGTTCCTTTTTCCATAGAGGCTTTATTCAACGGTAGGTGAAGGGAGAGAAAATACCGGAAGCGCATTTTGAATTCTTCTTCGAGGAACCGCTCTTCAATACGATAACGGTGTTGCAAATTAAATCTGCCGAACTTTTGTCGAGTCAAGTATTGCTGGAAAAGTCTGTGTTCTGTGGTTTCTGTTTTATCATCGGTACCGGCTACATAGGGTTCGCTATAGAAGAAGACATA
>DASXWI010000144.1:0-4120 GCA_036503755.1 Saprospiraceae bacterium
GAAAAAGACATCACTTATAAATCCGGATGGTTATGGAAAAGCATGGTCACTGTTCCGTTCAACAGAGTGCAACATTGTGACTTGCGGCAAGGATTACTGGATCGGCGATTTGGACTTTCAAAACTTACTATCTATACAGCAGGAGGTCAGAGTACAGACCTGATGATTCCAGGTTTATTACCTGAAACAGCCGAGAAGCTTAAAACTTTTATCCTGGCATCTACTGAACAATCGATAGAGAACTAGTACGTGATGGAATCGCACACTAACTTTCATCAACCCCAGCGTCAATCCCCAAAAGCGGTTGTGCTGATCCTTTTGAAATATTTCAGGATCATCATTCGCCAGATGTGGCCCATTCTCCTGGTTATCCTGATCAATCCTACCAAAGGAAAAGGATTTATGATCACGGCAGTAGCTTTCGCTGTCATCCTTATTTCCCTTATTTATTCCTTGATTGCGTATACGAAGTATTATTTCTTTATTCAAAATAACGAGCTCTGTGTTCGTTCAGGTGTATTTCGCAAAACGGTTTTAAATGTTCCTTTTGACCGGATTCAATCCGTGGATTTCAAAAGAAATCTTGTCCACCAATTTCTCAACGTTGTAAGTGTCCAAATAGATACAGCAGGTTCGAAAGGAAGCGAGCTTGAACTGGATGCCATTGAACTTGAGCGCGCAGAGGAGCTGCGGAACATTGTTTTAGCCTACAAACATTCCCGGGGCACAACTGTCCAGGAAACAACGGACAATATCCCACCCATTCCAGAAGTCCAGGAAGTACCGGAACTGATCTTATCCCTTTCCCCTAGAGATTTAATCAAAATCGGGATCAGTGAAAATCACTTACGCACTGCGGCGATTATTTTTGCTTTCTTTCTTGGATTGGCCGATGATCTTGATCAACTTTTGGGATGGGATGTCTACGGTCAACTGGAAGACACCACTACAGCGATGTCTCTTTTTGGGTTATTGGCGACAATCATCGCGATTCCCATTTTTATTGGTGTGTCTTTTATGATTACCCTTATCCGCACAGTATTACGTTATTACGGTCTTAAATTCTGGAGAGAGGGAATGAGCTTTAAAGTAGTGAGTGGTTTGTTTACCCGGAATGAAAAGTCTATCCAAAAATCCAAAATTCAAGTTATACGATGGGTTACGTCTCCGTTGAAACGAATTTTCGGTATATATCAGCTGAATATTTACCAGGCTACCAACGTCGATCAAAACCAGGATAAATCACTTGTTATCCCGGGTTGCTACCAGGAACAGATCGATAACACACTTGATACCATTGTACCTTCCTTCAGAGGAGCGATCTTTACATCACACCGGATGCACCCTTCTATTGTTCGATTAATGGTTTTCTTATTTGGTTTTATACCTGCCGTACTATTCGGACTTATGGCTTGGTTTAATGATGGGATGATGCAATGGTTGCTCACGTTGGTATTTCCATTAGCGATTTGGATGGGTTATTTATATCAGCAAAAAAGAAGATTGAAAATTCATCCTGATTTTATTGTTTCAGAGGGTGGCATATTTGGAAGTTCCAGTAAGCTGATTGAGATTTATAAAGTACAAAGTGTGCATTTAGAGAGTTCACCGATGCAGCGTCGGCGCGGGCTTACTTCACTCTATGTATATACGGCGGGTGGTGATATTTCTTTTCCATACCTGCAGAAAGAAATAGCACAGAGTGCCAGGGATTACATTCTGTATCGAGTAGAATTCGAACAGAAGTCGTGGATGTAGGAAAAGTTAGAAGCTAGCAGTTAGCCACTAGCAGTTAAATAAAAACTATTAACTACTAGATGCTAACTGCTAACTTATTTATGCAGGACTAGCAGATCCACGTGCACCACTGCTTCTTCCCAGCCACCAGCAGACAACTCCGCCTACTATAGCACCCATTACGCCATTTGCCGCTATATCGATTCCGACAACTGTTGTATTGGTAATCATCGTGGTCATGGAAAGCAAAGAAAGATCCCAAGCCAGCCCGACCATCATATTAATAAGTGCTCCGGGTAGAAGGCCCGATGTAAAAGTCTTGAATCCGGTCCAGTTGGAGAAAACATAGGCGTAGAGGAAACCCCAAACAAGACTGGCTACCGCTATATAAGCCATATTCATTTCTTCGTCAGGTTTCATGCAAGCTGTATTGGAGTATTGGTCCATGGTATCCACAAGCAACATACCCCAAATGAGCCAACCAAGTAAGAAAAAGGCAATTCCACCGATGACACCAGCGATGATCGTTTTAGTATTCATTTCGTTTTGTTTTGAAGTGAGGAAATAAGTCCTCTAAAATTAACGAAAAGTAACGGCCATTTCAGTACAAAATGACTTTACCAGGTGAGATTACAGATGGCCGTTTTTAACTGCAGGAAAGCGAAATGGTTTATTGAAACAGGTTTCTCAAATCAATTCCTTCAACCACTATCTCCCGAATCTTAGAAACATGGATACGATCCTGCTTTAACGTATCCCGTTCACGAATCGTCACAGTCTGATCTTCGAGACTCTGATGGTCAATGGTCACACAGTATGGAGTACCAATTGCATCCTGTCTCCTGTATCGACGACCGATAGCATCCTTTTCATCATACTGGCAGAGGAAGCTGAACTTAAGGTCATCAAATATCTTGCGAGCAAGAGAGGTCAGGTCATCATTATTCTTGAGCAATGGAAGGATGGCGCATTTGACCGGGGCTAAAGCTGGATGAAACTTCAATACGACACGTGTTGAATCCTTTCCATCTGCATCAGGCACATTTTCTTCTGTATACGCATTACTGAGCATTGCCAGGAACATACGGTCGAGTCCAACAGACGTTTCCACCACATAGGGCACGTAACTTTCGTTGGTCTCCGGATCGAAATACTGTAGTTTTTTGCCACTCAATTCCTGGTGGCTGCTAAGATCAAAATCTGTACGAGAGTGTATGCCTTCCAATTCTTTGAAACCAAATGGAAAATCAAACTGCACATCCACTGCAGCGTTCGCATAATGCGCGAGATTTTCATGATCGTGAAAACGGAGTTTGGATTCAGGTGTACCAAGTGCACGGTGCCATTTCATCCGTGTTTCCTTCCAGTACTGGTACCATTCCATTTCTGAGCCGGGCTGAACAAAATATTGCATTTCCATTTGTTCAAATTCACGCATGCGGAAGATAAACTGGCGTGCGATGATTTCATTCCGGAAGGCTTTTCCAATTTGTGCAATACCGAATGGTAATTTCTGACGTGTAGTCTTCTGAACATTCAGAAAATTGACAAAGATGCCTTGTGCCGTTTCAGGACGCAGATATAACTTTCCTTCTTCCCCTGCAATATTGCCTAACTGGGTATGGAACATGAGATTGAACTGTCTTACGTCAGTCCACTCTCTTGAGCCGCTGACCGGATCAGCGATCTCTAATTCTTCGATGACCGCTTTAAGTGCAGGCATGTCTCCCTTTCCCATAGCTTCCACAAACTTGGCATTGATGGAATCGTGCTGCTGTATATATTCTGCTACTCTCGGGTTTTCCGTTTTGTATTTATTTTCATCAAAGGCATCCCCAAAGCGCTTACGGGCTTTTTCAATCTCCTTTTCAGCCTTAGCCATGATTTTTTCAAGCGCCTCTTCGATGAGCACATCAGCACGGTAACGTTTCTGAGAAGCTTTGCTGTCGACCAAGGGGTCATTGAATGCATCCACATGCCCTGATGCTTTCCAGATTAGTGGATGCATCATGATGGCTGAATCCAGACCTACGATATTTTCGTGGTTCTGGACCATGGCCTTCCACCAATAGGCCTTGATATTGTTTTTAAGCTCTACGCCATAAGATCCATAGTCATAGACGCCACTTAGGCCGTCGTAGATTTCACTGGAAGGGAAAATGAAGCCATATTCTTTGCAATGGGAAACAATATCTTTAAAAAGGTCCGCGGACATGGTTGTTTTGTTTAAGGGGGGCAAAGATAATCAGCATAGGGCATAGGGCATAGGGCAGAGGGTATAGAGCAGAGGGCATGGGGCATAGGGTAAATCGAGGGGAGCGAGATACGGAACCAGGGATAAAGGGAGCAAGGGCTCGTGAATAAGGAATAGCGAATATCGAAG
>DASXWI010000145.1:0-7717 GCA_036503755.1 Saprospiraceae bacterium
CACACCTTGCTCATCGACATAGGTTATCTCCACATGATTGGCAAAATTAGAAGCAAGTGTATTATCAACAAGTTGACTGGATAAATTGATAGGAAAATAACAGGCATCCACAATTCCATCCTGGTAACGTATGGTTTGCAATAATTCAGCACGATTTCCTAATGCATCTGTAACGATCACACCCGCATAGATATCTGCAACACTAAAACTATCCTGAAGGCGCACCACGATACTCTGCGAAGTGGCTTCATTATACCATTGATACTTGAAGGGAGGTGTTCCTTGCGGACGCACACTCAAACTGACATACTGACCTTCCACCCTGGCTTCAATAGAAACAATACATGGTATCAAGGTAGCCGGATCAAAATAAACGCATTGGTTATAATGGCATCCTGTATAAGCAAGGGATTGAAAACAAACCCCAAGACTATCCTGGTATCCAAGCACTGTTTCATATTGATGATCATAAGTTATAATGCCTGCCAAAGAATCATCCCAGAAACTGAATCCGCTCATAAATAGCCCTGGATGGGTTGACAATTGAATATCAAAACTATCAAGTTCCTGATCTGATAACACCAGGGTTTTTACTCCGGGTTGAATCGTATTGTTGAAATCCGCCTCAGGGTCTAATTCATCCGGTAATGCCTGGAAAAAACGAAAGGTCCATGAAGACTGACATTGTTCGAGGCATCCGTTTTTACTAAAAACAGCCGTATACACATCTAATGAATCCTGATGTTCAACCACTGGCAACATCGTCCATTGATCAGTACCCGCAACTATGTCAATAACCTCATTTCCAAAATTGGCTTTCATACCAAAATCAGGACTCTCTGTAACGCCAGGAGGAATGTCTTTTGGATCTTTGACACATGAAGCCAATGACCCGGCAAGGAGCAAAAGCCCCATGATGATCTGCTTAATGTCCTGCATAGATCAGATAATTTAAAGTGATAAATGGATGCACAGGCGCATATGCCCCTTTCCAATAATAACCGTCCTGCGCTAATGCTGCATCTTCAATTGTAATGGGTGCGAAATAAAAATCAGCCCCCGCACTCGCAAACAATCTTGGCGTTAATTGATACCCATAAGATACATCCGCCGTCCAATTCAGTCGACGCAAACCATCTGTAACCAGCCATGTATATTCAGAAGTTTCCGTAGCACTACTAGTAAACTGATCATTCACCTGTGTTACCAATTCTCCTTGTGAGCCATAGAGATATTGAACCCCACCATGAGCACCGAAAATATGCCTGTTGATACGGTATTGCACTCCTACTCTTGAATACACATGATGCAATTTGTCCGGAGTAAGCGTATTAAAACTACTTCGTGTACCGAATCCTGCATGATTCACCGTTGATGATCGTTGGAAATCAAATCCACCGGCTTGAAGTAAATATCCAAGCGACAAGGAGACTTGAACTTTAGGGGTCATCTTATACCCTACTCCTGCTCCGCCTCTGAATTTCCAACCCGATGTAAAATCAGGTTTGGAGGCAAAGATCATCCCTACACCTGTTTCACCAAAGAGGAAAATCGATTTTTTAAACGAAGTATTCGGTTTTGTCTGAGCAGGCAAGTCGTCAGATGAATAACGGATGCCCGTAAAATCAGGAAGAAAAATATCCTCTACGTTGACTTCATATCTTGTTTCAGGTTCTATCGTAACCGCAGCAGCCTTTGAAACAATTTGGTATGACCTTGCTGCTTCCTCATCAACCTGATAAACATCACTTGGTGTAGAACCAATTCCTTTTGATGTTGAAGAAGGATGTCCATCCAGCGTGATAGGTTCTATTTGATTAGTTGAACTTTCCTTTTGATTAGAGGAAGTCTTTTCGTTGATGGAAGAATTTTTGTTTATAGTCTTTGCATTTACAGGAGTGGATTTTTTCGAAGCAGATGTTGTTGTTGAAGATGGTGTTAAAGATGAAATTGAAGATGCTGTTGAAGGATTAATGACCGTTGAGGTAACTGAAGCACTACTTTCATTTGCCTGTAAAGAGGAAGGCTCTTGAATGTTTTCTGTATTAAGTACATCACTTTGTTGATTGGCTTCACCGGAAGTCTGCACTTCATGGTTTTCTGTGACAGTTTTGTCTAAAGCAGCGGTGCGTGAACCACCTTGTATGGTAAGAAAATAACCGGCAATGATGGCTGCCATCCCAAGGCCGCCAAGCCACCAGATCGGAATCATCTTCCTTCTTTTCTTACCGTTGAGCAGGGCAATCATTTCTTCACGGTGGCTTTCATCCACCGGAAAGTGTTGCTCCTCCCATTTCCTTTTCAGGATATCATCGAATTCCTCTTTCATTTCAATGATGCTGTTTTAGATGTATTAACTAATGTTTCTCTTATTTTTTTTCTCGCTTCGAATACATGCCATTTGGATGTCCCTTCTGAAATATTCAACATCGTCGCGATTTCTTTATGTCCGTATCCATCAATGGCAAACAGGTTAAACACTTGCTTATCCATAGGGGGTAGTTTAGCAATAATGGACATTAGGTAGTTGATATCGGTTTCACGTGCGACATGACTATCTTCTTCATGTGGCAAATCGATTTCCTGGCTGAGCTGTCCATAATAAACATGTTGCTTGTAGTGTTTTTGCTGAGCTCTGAATTCATCTATGATACTGCGTAGGGTGATTTTTGAAACCCAGGCCTTGAATGAACCTGTGCGGTCAAACTGTTCGAGGTGTTGTAGTACTTTCAGAAAACTGAGATTCAACCTTGATCCTGCTTCATGCTTATCCTTACAATACCGGATGCAGATAGACATCATATACGAATAGCATTGATCATACAACCTTAGCTGAGCTTTCCGGTCACCCCGGATACATTGGCTGATCAATTGATCGTCTATCTTCATACATAATGCAGAAAAGGCCGCCAGCTTGTCATTCCCTCTAAATGACTTGCCGGCAGCCCTTTGCTCAATAAGAGATCTTCGGGAGCTTTCCCATTAATCTTGTTTTACAAAACGTCCGTAGAAGAGACCTTGCGCACTGCTGAGATTTATATGATATAATCCCGGTGCAAAAGATGCAACGTCTACAGTAATGACACTATTTGTATTCTTCACGCTGCCTGCGTACACTAATTTTCCTTGCATATCCATCACCTGCACATCAACAACTGCATGTGAACCCGTCAATGGAATATTCACTTCATGTGAAGCAGGATTAGGATATAGTTTGATTTCTTCGCGTACTGGTTCTTCGACAGCAACAGTACCGTTTACAATCAAAGTTATATTCAGGCGTTCAGGAGTTTCTGCTGAAATCGTCACCCAGATATCCGGAGAAGTAAGGCCAGGAATATCAAAGCTGATTCTGTAAGTTCCCCATGGTAATCCAGGGAAACGGAATGATCCGTCAGGTAAGGTCCATACATATTGCAGCGGTTCACCTTGAGCATCTTTAAGAATTACTTCTACATGACCTAAGCCATTGAGGCCTCTTGATTCCAAATCCTCACCTGCAAAAAGATGCTGTGGATCAGTTACCAAACCACCGATCACTCCACTACCATTCAACCCGGTTGTTCTCTTCAGATAGATATCCGTAGTCACAGGTAACCAGTTGGGTAATGCATGAGGTGTAGCTTCCTCCCAGGTGGTACTGTTGAGGTGATATGTAGGTAAGTAATCAGCATCGTTGGGTGAACCTTCAGCCAATTGTGCTTTTAAAAGATATACACCATCTGGCAAGTCTGGGAAACTATAAAATCCATATTGACCAATCTGTGCTGAGTCAATCAAATCATAATCATTTCCGGTATTCGGATTCAACAGATAAGCATAAACATGACCTACCAGTGACGCAAGCGTATCACCAAATACATACCCGGAAATAACATTCAATCCTTCGGAAGGAATCAAGGTGTCTACTGTAATACATGCTGTGTTTTCACATCCAAAGATCGTCGTCACAGTAGCACAATACGTACCAGGCTCAGTAATTTCCAACCAAGGCAATGTATCTCCCGTTGACCAATACACCAAGGCTATAGGATCCGAGGAGTATATCTGGATAGATGGTACAGGTACATCCGTGTAGTAAAGTTGTACGTAGCAGCTATCTGCTTTGTAGTTACAACCGCTGGAAACACAACCGTTAGCATCTGTAATCGTCACACAAAGATCATGGATGCCGAAATCAACAAATACACTATCTGATGTAGCACCATTTGACCAGAGATATTGGAACGGCCCAACTCCCCATGCATTAGCAATGTAGAGTATACCAGAACCTTGATAATGATCTTCAGAAATCCAAACGCCGCAGGGATCAACATTCCAGAAATAAACATCAATGCAAGTTGTTTTCACACAACCACCTGCCATCGTGGTAACACAGTAGGTACCTTCTTCGGTTACTGTGATAACCGGGCCGGTTTCTCCTGTATTCCATGTAAATGTTGCATTCTGTGTAGGATCATTCCAGACGGTCGCCGTCAAGATGGCTTCACTGTTGGATATATAATTGACCGAAATGACCGCTTCACAAGGCAGGAAGAAAGTATCTGTGCATGCTACGGATTCACATCCAAATGTGGAGGTAACTGTAACACAAGTTTGTTCAGCAGGATTTTCGATCAGGGTTACAGAATTGGTATCTCCATTAGACCAGTTGTATGAAAACAAACCCCAGCCCCATGAATATGCTTCTGCATACCATTGACCTGAACTGTCAGGGTATTGAATCACCCATACAGAGCAGTCATTGCTTAAGCTATCAAAATCTACATAAACACAAGTCTCTGTAATGCATTCTGTACCGATAGTTACAGTAGCACAATATGTACCTGACTCGTTGACGGTCAAAGTCTGAGTAGTATCACCGGTTGACCACAGGTAAGTTGGATCAAATCCAGGTACACTAAAAATAGGATTAGTATAAATATCCAGTATGGCGGTTGTTGTATCGATATACTGCAAGTTAATCCAGGCATAACACCAGTTGCCTACATCATAGCAGCCAACACTTTGACAACCTTCTGAATCGGTCATTGTCACACAATAGGATTGTGTAGGATCTGTAGGATAAATAGTTTCGCTTGTTTCACCGGTACTCCAAAGGAATGCCCATGAACTTGCAGTAGTATAAGGAATCGCTGTTAAGGAAAACTGATTTGAGTCAGTGACAAAAGCATTGACATAAACGTAGCAGGAATCTACAGGGTAATAATACTCATAACATGATGATGATACGCAACCTTCCGCATCGGTCATGGTCACACAATAAAGGCCGGCTGCATTTACATATAAGACTTGACCCGTATCACCTGTACTCCAAACAAATTCCAGTGGATATGCACCGAATCCTTCAGCAAATAAGGCACCGCCTGGTTGTTCATAAATCCAGGTTTCACAGAAGTTAATATTTTCTACTATCGCGCAAGCTGTATATGAACATCCTACCGCATCGGTAAGTGTTACACAATACGTACCTGCAGGAACACTATCTATTAATTGAAATTGTTCTCCATTAGACCATAAATAGGTATATGGAGCTTGCCCGAAACCTACGACAGCTTCAAGATTGAATGTGCCATCGCTATTGTTTGTCGAAACGATATAAGTAAAGCAACTAGTGGAATCAATCCAAACATCAGTGCAATCTGTGAGGACGCATCCTGAACCAAATGTGGCAGTTACACAATAGCTGCCTGAAGCAACAGGCATAATAGTTTGCGTAGTTTCTCCCGTGTTCCATTCAAAATCGGCTGTAGTGCCGGGAGGAATCCAAGCCGTCAGGAGAATAGAATCACCTGTGAGCCATTCTTCCACGATAAACATAGCACAGGAATCGGGTTGGATCCATTCACAATAAGCGAAGTCCGCCAGAAAAACTTCATTCCCATTCATGATAGTGAAAAACAAACTCTGGGTAGTACCCCAGCAGTCTACCATGCTTACTTGTACCCAACCAAGGTAATTTTGGTCTGGTGTTGCAATATCCACGGAATAATAACCCGCTGCATCTGTATCTTCAGAATACTGGGCTGCAGTAGAATCTGCGAAAAATACGGAGACAACAATGTTGACGTTGTTTGCAGGACTGCCATCTTCATTGGAGACCGTACCGTGTACAATTACATTATTTTGAGCCATGGCACCGAGCCATGACATTACAGTTAGGAGGGAAATCAGTAAAAGTTTTCTGTTGAACATACTTTATCCATTAATTTGGTTTCGAAAATAAACGGTTTCAATCCATAGTACGAGATTCCGGGCACGAAGGTTGGGCTTCGGGGGTAAAATTTCTTATATATTTTGTCAAAATGTCTATAATTCCATTGGCTGAGCGGATGAGGCCCCGTTCACTGGGCGAAATCCTTGGCCAGGAGCACCTTATAAGTGAAGGGGCGGTCCTGATGAAAGCCATAAAATCCGGGAAACTTCCGTCCATGATCCTCTGGGGACCTCCCGGGGTAGGCAAAACTACCCTTGCCAGGGTCATTGCCGGAGCAATGGACCGGCCGTTCATCCCTCTTTCGGCCATCAACAGTGGGGTCAAGGATGTCCGGGAGGCAATTGACCAGGCTAAAAAGCAACGATTTTTCGACCGTGCGGGACCAATCATGTTTATAGACGAGATCCATCGTTTCAGTAAATCCCAGCAAGACAGCCTCCTAGGTGCCGTAGAAGATGGTACGATCACCCTCATTGGGGCGACCACTGAAAATCCTTCATTTGAAGTCATCTCAGCTTTACTTTCCCGATGTCATGTGTACGTCCTTAAGCCTCTTGATGAAGAAACGCTCAGGAAACTAATGCTTAGGGCTATAAATGAAGATGTGGAGCTTCGCAAAAAACAAATTCGGGTCGATGAGGACAATGCACTTCTGATGTTAACCGGAGGCGATGCACGGAAACTCTTATCTGCCTTAGAACTGATCACCAATCAAGAGGAAGAACCGGTTGTTATCAATGATCAAAATGTCCTGGCAGCTATTCAGCAAAACATTGCTTTCTATGATAAAGGTGGCGATCAGCATTATGACATTATATCGGCATTTATAAAATCTATTAGAGGTTCTGATCCAAATGCAGCAGTTTACTGGTTGGCGAGAATGTTACATGGAGGGGAAGACATAAAGTTTATCTCCCGCCGCATGCTCATCCTTGCCGCAGAAGATATAGGATTGGCGAATCCTAATGCTATCCTCCTGGCTCAAGCAAATGCAGATGCAATTCAATTTGTAGGTATGCCGGAGGCCCGCATTATTCTATCACAAACTGCCATCTATCTTGCAACCAGCCCAAAATCCAACTCTGCTTACGAAGCCATTAGTGCAGCTATGCAAACGGTTTCAAGTTCAGGTCCATTACCTGTTCCTTTAGCATTACGCAATACGCCTACCCAACTTATGAAAAATCTTGGCTACGGTTCAGGCTACCAATACAGTCACGGCTATGAAGGCAATTTCGCCAACCAGGAATTTATGCCAGACAATGTTGCAGGCACAGTCTTCTATCATCCTGGTGAGAATAAACAT
Source organism: Saprospiraceae bacterium (assembly GCA_036503755.1). Classification (GTDB taxonomy): domain Bacteria; phylum Bacteroidota; class Bacteroidia; order Chitinophagales; family Saprospiraceae; genus Opimibacter. The sequence goes on from DASXWI010000145.1 coordinate 7,524, forward strand.
GAAAAGGAAATTGAAGCGAGGATCAAGCATTGGTGGGGAGAGAAATATAAGTGAATAATGAAGAGTGAAGAGTGAAGAGTGAAGAATGAAAAGTGAGCAGTGAGCAGTGAGCAGTGAGCAGTGAGCAGTGAGCAGTGAGCAGTGAGCAGTGAGCAGTGAGCAGTGAGCAGTGAGCAGTGAGCAGTGAGCAGTGA
>DASXWI010000146.1:0-2013 GCA_036503755.1 Saprospiraceae bacterium
CCAGAAGCGTTTCGACTTCATTCAGCAGGAAATCAATTCCAGAGTACAAATTATTAACACCTACAAAGAGGAGGTTAGGAACAATAAGGAACGCCTAAAACTACTTGAAAAATCCACTGAAGGAAGTCTGTCTTTGACTAAACAAGCGGAGCTATACAACAGGCAGAATGAGGTAGTAAACCACACGATTGGAAACACCAATATTCTGAATACCAGAGGAAAAAATCTTCGCACTGAATTGGTTGACTTGGCGGGAAAAGAAATCCCTAAACTTGAAGCGACAAATGAGGCGCTTCAATCCAATATCACGATAGTTCAAGAAACCATCAAGCTATTGTCCACTTACCTAAATACAGTAGGCAAGGTAACCGGCGAGGAGCAGGAACAATTAGGTATAATTGAAGCTAAACGGGCCGAAATTGAAGCCATCCAGGAAGCCATCGAAAAAACACGATCATCTTCCGATCTTTCATCCAGGTTAGGAATAGGTAAGCTAATCACGGATTTAGCGGTTGCTGAAGCCGAGCTTAATACCCTATTGAATGGACCTGAAAACAAGGAGTTCAAGCTAAAATTCAATACTCCTGAAGCTATTAAGGATTTTGAAAAACTCATCAAAGACTTAAAAGCATCGGTGCCTGATGGGGCTATAGTTCTGCCAGTCAAACCAGTGATTGAGATGGATTTCTGGGATGAATTGGGCGAACAATTCAACGAACAGTTACCAGAAATTACCGACGCTGGATTGCAAATCTTCACCGATCAACTCATTTCATTTGAAGAGGCGGAAGTCGCCAGCCTGCAAAACAGGTTAAACAACCTACGCAATTTCTATGACGAACAGCAGATTTTAGCCGGGGACAACGAACGAGCCAAAGAGGAGCTAAGACTAAGGGAGGAGCGCGAAACCGCAGCACTTCAAAAGAAGATTGCCCAGAAGGAAAAAGAAGCCCGTAGATTCTCGGTGATTATAGACACAGCCGCCGGTATTGTGAGGGCTTTTGCAACGTCGCCGACCATTGCCCAGGGGATCATAAACGCTGCATTGGTGGCCGCTCAAGGGGCTTCACAGCTCGCGATCATTAACCGTACACAGCCACGGTTTAAGGATGGTGTAATCAATCTGAAAGGACCAGGAACAGCAACAAGCGATTCCATACAGGCTAGACTTTCCAAAGGTGAGTCTGTAATGACAGCCAAAGAAACACAGAATTCAATGGGCATCCTGAAGGATATCCGGGCGAAGAAATTAGACGACAATGTGCTGAAGGATCTGAAATTGTCATCTTCCGGTGTCACTTATTCAGGCATGGACGACTCGCGCATTGTGAAGGAAATACAGGCACTACGCGACAGCCAGCCCAATGTCATAGAGCAAAGCGGGAAGCTATACAAGCAGTACAGCAAAGGCAAAAACTATAAAATCAAGTCACGTATTAGCGCAATGGGTTACTGATGGAATACAGATTCACACTTTCTCACGACGCGTTCCCGGATAAGGTAATTTCAGAGCCGCAAGGATTTGATAAGGCCCAGCTTAAATTACTTCGCCATGAGGATTTTCATTCGTTGATTGAATACTATGAAGGGGAGTTTATTTTCTACGGTGCTGATCAGTTTAACGACGGCGGCATAGATTATATCCGAGAGGTAGAACAAACTTATGGCCACGATACTGATTTAAGGATTACCATCGAAATAGCTCCGGACGGGTACACCTTTCAAACGCTTTTTGTCGGGCTTTTGAAGCTCGCTGACTTGGAGGAACTACCGGACAACAAAATGCAGGTGCCGGTGATACGCGACGACTTCTGGAGTAAGTTCATCAATCGTCAGGAAACTCAAGTAGACATTCAAAGCCAAACGAACCTGGATAATACTTCTGCTGACCAGTTTGACAGCGTTAATTTAAGAATGTCCAGCCAGACGATCCGAAAAAGGTACTACGGACAATGGAGTGAGGGGGAAAATACTTCGATCGTACCAAACCCATCTGGGGATACATACCTTCAG
>DASXWI010000147.1:0-2352 GCA_036503755.1 Saprospiraceae bacterium
TCGCGTCAGGAGACGCGAGGATATTGCATTCAAGTCAGGAGACTTGAACGAGCGTGTGCAAGTTAAAACTTGCGCACGCACAAGCGTAAGTGAACTTACGCTTAACATTCTACTGTTTTTGCTGGCTACAACAGTGTTCGAAGTAAGAAAAACTCACAACTCACAACTCACCACTCACTATAAATTCTTCACTTTTCACTCTTCATTTTTCACTCCTAATGACCATTTGGTCGGTATCCCCAAACCTCTCTTCAAGGATAATTTCCTTTCCTTTTTCCAATTGATCCAGAAACTTTTGGTTGGCATGTCGGACGGTGATTAATTCAAGATCTTCTACAAGGGTTACGTGGTAGCGAGTTTCAAGTTCCCGGACTAGCTTGGTGAGTTTATCTTTTTCATTCCGGACGCAGAGCATGAAACTTAGAGCTGTGTTCCGCATGCTGTTGATTTTGATGCGCAGTTTGGCTACCAGGGTGAATATTTCACTGAGATGTTCTTCGGCGACAAATGAAAAATCTCGGGTGGCAATTTGTACTAGCACCTGATCAGATTCAACCACGACAATCGGAGGAAGAAAATCGGTTTCGGATGCACTGATTTTTGTCCCTTGCATGGAAGGCTCATCAAAAGGTCTTACATACAAGGGGATGTTTTTATTCTGCAGCGGCTTAATGGTTTTTGGATGAATCACTTTTGCCCCGTAGTAGGTCATCTCAATAGCTTCCTGGTAAGATATTTCTTCTAGACGTGCTACTTTTTCAAAGCGCTTTGGATCACCGGTCATTATACCAGGAACATCTTTCCAAATCGTCACTGACACTGCATCAAGCGCATAAGCGAGTATGGCTGCTGTATAATCTGATCCTTCGCGACCAAGTGTTGTGCTTTCATTGTAGGCGGTAGAACCAATAAAGCCTTGTGTGATTACAAGACTAATCTCATCAAGTGATTTTCTCAATATTTTGTCGATTGCTTCCTGCGTTTCCTTCCACAAGATTCTTGCTTCACGGAATTCATTGTCGGTTTTGATCATACTCCTGGCATCTATCCAATGATGCCGGATGTTTTCTTTGGCGAGGTAGGCACTGACGATCTTCGTAGAGGCAATTTCTCCAAAAACAATGATCTGATCGTAATGGTAATTATAGTTTGGATGCGGTTCATCCTCAAGGATCCAATTCAATTCAACCCATAAATCATGTAGATCCATGAGTAATGGACCTGCATGATCCGCAAGGAGTTCTTTTGCAATATCCTCATGATAAGCTATGAGACCGTTGACGAGGTTCGGTAATTGATCTGAATGCGCATAATGTGCTTTGATGATTTCCTCCAGGGCGTTGGTCGTTTTACCCATGGCTGAAATAACTACAGCGAGGGGCCTGGGAGATTTTTTTCCCAGGATACTACCTACATTCCGTATTGCTTCTGCGTCTTTGACCGATGCGCCACCGAATTTGTACACCTCCACAGCATTCATATGTAAAATTTTGCCCTAAAAGTAAGCCAAGAAGCCACATTCTCCGATTTGTCGCATGAATACTCTCACCGGGGATTGAATCCTCCAAAATAGATGCCTTATCTTCACAATGCAATGAACGAACTGAGATCTATTTGCGTCTACTGCGGGTCTGCCACAGGCAATGACCCTGCCCATGCACAGGATGCGATGACCCTGGCACGCATCTTTATTGAAAACAATGTCCGACTCGTCAATGGGGGCGGCAGTATAGGCCTTATGGGCATTATGGCTGATGCCATGATGGACGGTGGCGGGGAGGCTATTGGCGTGATCCCGATTTCCTTGAAGGAAAAAGAGGTTGCCCACAAAGGGATGACCGAACTTATCGTCGTTCCGGACATGCACAGCCGGAAATTGGCCATGGTCAATATGTCGGATGCCTTTATCGCATTACCAGGTGGGTTTGGGACCCTGGATGAAGTGTTTGAAACCCTTACCTGGGCACAACTTCATTTGCATCGTAAACCGATTATCCTTTATAATCCAAACGGATTTTATGACCTCCTTCTAGCGCAGGCGGACTATATGATGCAGGAGGGATTTTTAAACCCGGTTTCAAGGGCCTTGTTGATGTCGACACCTGACATTCACCAATTACTACCGATGCTCGTTTCATTCCAACCCTCCACGGCTGAAAAGTGGAATAAGTCCAGGATGTAACTATGCCGGACCCCAGACTAAAAATCAAGGTTGTTGAACCCGGGGATTTTGTTCGTGACCAACATTGGTACCCAAAAGCACTGAATGCGGCCATCCATCCCATGGTCAATTATTTCCTGAACCTTGACAACCAACTCATCATAGATCGGTATTGCCATCTGCATCCTGTA
>DASXWI010000148.1:0-2104 GCA_036503755.1 Saprospiraceae bacterium
TCAAATCCACCAAGGCCAGGGAGTCCGTTTGAAGAGAAGTATAGATTACCATTGAGATAAAAAGGTGTCTCTTCGTCGGCTGGTGAATTGATTAGTGGACCAAGACTTACAGGTCGTGCGTAGGTATCATCCGTTAAACGATCAGCATAATAAAGATCAAATCCACCTACACCACCTGGCATATTTGACGAAAAGAATAAAACTTCTTTTCCAAATAAAACTCCTGGAGCAGCTTGCTTTGCAATATAATTTCCATTGATACCTTGCAACTCAACCGGAGCAGACCAGTTTTGTGCCTTGTTCACACTCATGAAAATTTTACTCTCTGACAAATCATTGCCCGTCAATACGGACCTCGTAAAAAACATCCGACTGCCATCCGGGCTCATGCTTGGATTTCCCGTGTGATAACCTTCACGGTTGATTTTTGACTCAAGCGCTTTCGGCTTATCCCATCCACCGTCTTTGTCCGGTGCAGCGCTATAAATTTTCAGATAGTAATCACCTTCTTTTCCATCTAGTGTGATCAGTTCGCGCGTACGCATGGAGGCATAATAAAGATTGCCTTCCGCATCCAGCCATGGCGCAGCATCTGTGTAAGAGTAATTCACATTCTTTCCTGCATTGGAAACTACAAGATCAATAGGAGGTTTTGATTTCACAGCCAGCTGAATTCCGGCTACCTCATTATCCGCCAATGCGAGTAAGCTATCACTCACCGCTAGACCAGCATAAAAGTTAAAGGCATCGATAGATTCCTGGTATTTGCCAAGGACTTTGAGAACCTGTGCGTATTGGAACACGGTATAGGGATAATTAACACCTTGATCCTTTTCTACAATCTTTTCAAGCCAACGTTCTGCTTTGGCATAATCACGGAGTTTGATCTGGAGTGTTGCAATCTTATTGGCAATTTCAGGATCACGTGTTTCTTTGTAGGCATTCTCATACCACTCCAACGCTGTATAATAATCCGGAATCGCCAGGCTCGCCTCTGCTGTCTCGATCATCATATAGACAGGCACCTCATCCAGCGGTTGCGCGGACACCGAAGTAACGACTGCCATCAGCAGTATATAAAATATTGATCTGCTCATCTTCATCATTAAAATCTTGGGCAAAAGATTATCGGATCAGGTTTCGGGCGTTTGTATATTCTTCCAACATACTGTGCGGCGATTTCAAATCCTCCTACTGAACTACTGGCTCCGGACAATGGGGACACATTGATGTCATAACCAAACATGACCCGTACCGCTTTGATATCTACACCTAACATGATTTGAATTGCATCTCCTATACCGGCTCCGCTTCTATACCCAATTCCACCTTTCAGTACAGTTTGTTTTTCCTCATTGTACAGGTAATCAAAAAGCCCCTGGAACACAAACGTATTTGAAGGGGTACCCATTATTTTCTGGTACGAAATATTGGGTAGGAATTTTACCTTATCTGACATCAGGGTGGACAAACCAATCTGGGCATGTACTCTTGGATCCACCTGGTAATTTCCACCCATGGTCAACACTGACCAATTTGGTCTGCCAAATTTTCCTGCTGCTACCCCAATCGTAAATTCATCAGTTTTATTAAGCTTGGAAGTGAACTTGAGTCCTCCAACGTGATCCAGAAAACCTTCCTTATCCGTCTTGATATTTGGATCTTCTACGGATTGCGGGAGGTTACCAACTAGTTGATCTTCAAACTTAAGTTTTGTTTTATCGGCAATCTCACGTTGTAGTGAGCCGGTCTGGTAAGCAATAGAAAGGATGCTGGTCCCCTTTTTGTTCATCGTCCAATGATAGGCGGCAGAAATTTTAAAGGATGACATCGTAAGACCTGCTTCTCCGGATTTATCGGAAAAGAAATACATACCTACGCCGACCCAATCCGTTTCTTTAAACCCACGGATGACAGGAACATCCACAGAAAATGTAGGGGTTTGATACGCACCGGCACCCGTCACGCTCCTGTACTGATCCCGGTATAGGCCCGAAAGGCGATAAGAGCCATAAAATCCGCCGGTATTGGCAGGATTGAAGGCAAGAGGTGTCATTTGATAGAGTGTAAAATGGACATCCTGGCCTTTTGCAAAACCTATTGT
>DASXWI010000149.1:0-16690 GCA_036503755.1 Saprospiraceae bacterium
CAACAAAGAGCGACTGGAGAGATTAATAACACCTTCCTATTATTACTCAGGTGAAGTAAAAGGAGATTTCAATGAGAAAATATTTCCTACTGACTATAAATTGGAATTGAAAGTGGATGGCCAGGTGATGTTGATTCGTAACGATCCTGAAAGGCGTTTTGTCAATGGTACACTTGCGCGCATTATGGCCCTTCAGGAAGATAAGATCACTGTCAACTTAGCTACTGAAAGCGGTAAGCCGGAAATTATTGAACTTCCAAAAATGACCTGGGAGGTCAATAAATATACTATCACTACCGATAAGGATAATCCAATTAAAGCTGAAGTCACCGGAAGTTTTACTCAATATCCTGTTCGCCTCGCATGGGCCGTTACGATTCATAAAAGCCAGGGTAAAACTTATGACCGTGTCGCGATTGATCTTGGCAGAGGTGCATTTGAACATGGCCAAACTTATGTCGCCCTGAGCAGGTGCCGTTCTTTACAAGGTGTTTTTTTGAAAAAGCCACTCACCCCCCGTGATATCATGGTGGATGAAAGAATAGCGGAATTTTACGAAACTATGCGATAGTCAACTCTCTTGCTCCGGCGTTTCCTCTTGTGCCAATTGTCTTAACAAAGAAATACCAAGCCAACCACTGAGCATATCTATGATGGCATGAATTATCATTACCAGGATCAACGAATGGCTGTAAATGAAAATGCCTGCAAAGAGAAGGGAAAGAAAAAATATCTTGACCATAGAACGGTATCCCTGGTAACCATGGAGAAAAGCAAATAGAGCCGATGCCATGGTGATAGCTGAAAGAATTCCTGATTGGGAATTTCCTGTCCAGTATAAAAGGTAGTGTATCAGGTAGCCCCTGAATATAATTTCCTCACCAATACCAGCTGCAAAAGCGAGCAAAATAAAATGCATCAACTCCTTTTTATCAGCAGGGACGAAAGCGAGTGAGGTATTCCGATGTTTGAAGCTACGTTCTCTCCATTTTTTAGTTCCGTATTGAAAAAAAATATCCAGTGCATAAAAAAGAAAAACCGCAACGATCAGTTGCAATACCAATGGATTCCAGGTAGGCCATGTTAAACCTAAACCAGTAAGTGATCTTCCCGGAATTCTCCAAACGGTAACCACCACCAAAGCAAAAACAAATAGAAGCAGGGCGTTACTATGATATAGTTTGACTTTATCGCCGGGTTCAAATTGAATTTCATCCGTGCTGATATTTCGGGAAGTGATCGCAAGGATGGGGGCAATCAGGCAGATCACCATAGCCATGACATGGTCCAGGATGTGAAATTCAAAAAGTGTCATGGTGGTGTGCATCATATGCAAAAGTAAACAATGGACTGACGATGTCTAGAATAAAAAGACTTCTCTTTGTATCTTAGCCACTACTAAATACACTCCATATGACAATATCCAAAAACCGTCTTCAACGAAATGTTCGTGACCGGAAGCAGGAAAAGCGGTTTTTTATGACCCTTGGCATTATTACGATTTTGCTAATCCTTATCCTCTACTTTCTGTACAGGTAACTTCTATCTCCTTTGAAGTTAAACCTAGACATTGGTATCCCCAGTCCACCCGGCTGGATAGCAGCTGTATCTGCAGATTTCAGTTCTTTTCTCCAGGACCACGCTGATTGTGAGCGCAAAGCTTCCGCCACTGCCATGAGCCTTGTAGCTAAATATCCAAATCGAGTGGAAATCATTCCTGAACTTATTGAAATTGCCATCGAAGAACTAGAACACTTTCAATCAGTCTATAAGATCATGGAGTCAAAGGGAATTCAATTTTCTCACTCCATCCATGAAGATCCTTACATCAAATCGTTGATGAAAGCTCAACATGATGGACTTGAAGAACGATTCCTGGACAGGCTGCTCATTGCTTCCGTCGTTGAGACACGAGGCGCTGAACGGTTTAAGTTAGTCGCGGATAGCCTGGATGACGAAGAACTTTCTAAATTTTATAAGATGCTTTGGACTTCTGAAGCCAAACATGGGCATGTATATGTCAAAATGGCCCTTCATTATTTCCCTGAAAACAAAGTCTACCAACGACTTGAGTGGTGGGTAGCTAAGGAAGCTGAGATTGTCAGCACACTTCCCTTTCGAGCTGCTCTACATTAAATTGACAGGAGAAACCTTACTTGGTGACCATCGACTTAGAAGGCACACTACTTCCCTCATTATTTGCATCCTTCCTTCCCAATTTAACATCCAGGCAAGCGTGGATGAAGGCAACAAAAAGAGGATGAGGTTTTTCAACAGTGCTCTTCAATTCAGGATGGTATTGTGAACCCAGGAAAAAAGGATGCCCGGGTAATTCCATGATCTCTACAAGTTTGGTATCAGGATTTATTCCGGAAGCAATCAAACCAGCCGCTTCAAAATCCTTGAGATACTCATTGTTCAATTCATAGCGGTGCCTGTGGCGCTCATAGATCAGTGATGACTGGTATGCTTCATGTGCCAAGGTATTTTCTTTGACTTCACATGCATATGCACCAAGACGCATCGTTCCACCTTTCATCTTCACATTTTTCTGATCATGCATCAGGTCGATCACCGGATGGGCGGCATCGGGTTTCATTTCTGTACTGTATGCATCTTCCAGGCCAAGCACATTACGGGCAAATTCTACAACAGCGCATTGAAGTCCAAGGCAAATACCAAAGAATGGAATCTGATGTTCACGCAAATAGCGGATTGCATTTATTTTTCCTTCGATTCCACGCTCACCAAAGCCTGGCGCTACTAGTACACCATCAAGTCCTGAAAGAACCTCCCCTAGATTATCAGTGACTTCAAGTGCTTCTGCATGTATTGGTTCAACCTCTACTTTACATTCGTTTGCAGCACCAGCATGAACGAAAGCTTCATTGATGGATTTATAAGCATCCGGAAGTTTATTGTATTTACCTACTAGTCCAATCCGGACTGTATGCTTAGGTTCCTTTAATTTTTTGAGAAAAGCCCGCCACGCGGTGAGGTTAGGTTCTGTAGAAGCGTCAAGGTTTAATTTTGCCAAGACAATTTTATCGAGGTTCTCATCCTTCATGAGGAGAGGCACATCATAAATGGTCTTTGCATCCTGCGCTTCAATAACAGAATGTCGATCCACATTGCAGAAAAGTGAAATTTTGCGACGAAGATCATCCGTCAATGGATGCTCTGTGCGACAAACAAGGATATCAGGTTGATTTCCTGTCTGCAATAGCTCTTTTACACTATGCTGGGTTGGTTTCGTCTTAAGCTCTCCAGCTGCACTCAGGTATGGAATGAGTGTAAGATGAATGGTAATCGCATTACCGGAACCAAGTTCTAGTCGAATCTGGCGGATCGCTTCCAGGTATGGCAAGGATTCAATATCCCCGACAGTTCCTCCAATCTCTGATATAACAACATCATAATCGCCGGTTTTTCCCAAGGCTCTGATTCTTCTCTTGATCTCATCAGTGATGTGAGGAATAACCTGAACTGTTTTACCCAGGTAATCACCTGCTCTTTCTTTATTTATAACCGTCTGGTAAATCCTTCCAGTGGTGACATTGTTGTCCTGGGAAGTAGGTTTACCGAGAAAACGTTCGTAATGGCCGAGGTCAAGGTCTGTTTCCGCGCCATCATCGGTCACATAACACTCACCGTGTTCATAAGGATTGAGTGTACCTGGATCGACGTTAATGTAAGGGTCAAATTTCTGAATGGTTACGGATAACCCCCTGGCTTGCAAAAGCTTAGCCAGTGATGCTGAAATGATTCCTTTACCGAGTGAGGAAGTTACGCCACCCGTAACAAAAATATATTTGACCATGAGTGTGGAGCTTGTTACGGGGTGTAAAGATAAACAAATAAACCGCTGGAACGTAAAGGAGTCCATAAACCTCATTTTACACACCAGGAAAGGAGCCACGGGAATTATTCTTTTACTTTACACGACAATCTTATGATAGAAGGAGACTGGTTTGGCATATTACAGGTCATTGGTGCTTTAGCGCTCTTCATTTATGGTATGAAAGTCATGAGTGAAGGTGTGCAACGTCTTGCCAGCTTGCAATTACGTGATGCACTTCAAAAGGTTACGCAAAACAAAGTATCTACTTTCCTTACCGGTTTTTTTACGACTGCAGCACTACAATCCAGTAATGCTACAACGGTCATGACAGTAAGTTTTGTCAACGCCGGTATCATTTCATTGACTGCTGCAGCAGGAATCATTATTGGCGCCAACATGGGTAGTACCGTGACGATCTGGATGGTCACTATACTTGGATTTGAGTACAACCTGTTTGCAATATGCCTCCCGATGATTGCCTTAGCTATGCCATTTCTCTTTATACAAAATGGTAAACACAGACATTGGGCAGAAACGTTTATTGGATTGTCCATATTACTGATTGCTGTCCAGTTTCTCAAAAGTGTCGTTCCGGATATACAAGAGGACCAGGAACTCATTTCTCTTATTTCACGCCTTGGAAACCATGGACTATTATCCATATTTGTTTTCCTGACGATCGGATTTGCTTTTACGGCATTGATTCAATCCTCTAGTGCCGCAATGGCCTTGACGATTACCTTATGTCTCAATGGTTGGTTACCCTTTGAGGTTGCAGCAGTTACTGTCCTTGGGGGAAATATCGGCACTACGATCAGCACAGAAATAGCAGCCTGGGTTGGAAATACGGAAGCCAAGAAAGCAGCCAGGCTACATGTCTTGTTTAATGTGATTGGCGTACTCCTTTTTTTGCCTTTCCTACCATTTATATTATCAGGTATCACCTGGGTTATGGTGTATGCATTTAAAAGCGGAAACCCCTTTCTTGACAAATGGGCCACCCCGGCAGGACTCGCCTTTTTTTATACCATCTTCAACCTCGTTTGCACCGTTTTATTTTTATCAATCATGCCCTGGTTTATTCGATTTTCCTCCAGGACCATCAAAACAAAACAAACAGGATCCGGTGACATCAAATTTATTGATACAGGTTCGAATACAGCTGATCTCACCTTGCCGATCGCCTTGCAGGAAATTATCCAACAATGCCAGCGAATAAAAAACCTGAACACCATTCTCAATCGGATCATCAATTTTACAGCAGAGACCGAATTCCAGGAACTCAATAGCCAGGCAAATGCATATCTCACCACGTTACAAGTAAACCAAAAAGCTACAGGCCGCTACCTGATCAGCATGGTAGAAGACAAAAGTTCTCTTGTCACGTCCAAGCAGATTAAAAACCTGTTGAACATAAACTTGTTGATTGATCATATCCAGCATTCCTACGAGAATATTTATTCCCTCATCCTGGAAAAACGTATGCAACGTATTTGGTACGGGCCAACTCAGCGTTCTATTCTTTTGCACAGGATCAACGATGCCACCGTGATGCTCAAACGATGTATTCAATTGTTACAAACCAGCGCGCTGAATAGAAATTCATGGAAAGGACTTGGAATAGATCTAAAGGAAAAAAACCAGGACTACCTGGATTATGAAAAAGAGTTAGTCCTCGAATTGGAACGTGGCGAAATGCAATTGTCTTCTGTCGTGATATACTATAAAATGGCACAGCATCTTGACAACATTAATACTGCTTTGAAAAATATTCTGTCAGAGTGGTCAGATGATCCAATTGATTTGCCATCGAAAGTATTGAACGTAAGTGAACATTAACGTTTCACATTTTCCTCTTTCACTTATCTGATTGTTTTTAACTAATTATACTTTTCACTCGTCATGCCTTGACTCCGCTCAGCACAAGCTTTTCATTCTTCCCTAATGAAGATTAACCCATGCCTGTGTATTGATCACAGAATTGATTTTGAAATCCATATCATCTACAGAAGAAGGAAAGTAACTGCCAGTTGCTGAATTATAAGAAAACAATGCTCCACCCGGATGTTCTCCTTCGGGATCACCGTTGCTCCTAAGGACGCCAATAAATTCAGAAGAAACATGAGCAGATCGCACAATAATGTGGTATACATTGTCCGGACTTAGCAAGAATGTGGGTGGAAAGGTGACTTTATTCCAGCCAAGGGTATTTACTGTAAACTCTTCCTCACCAAAGTAAAATCCGGTACCGGGTGAATTGCCCTCATAAAGCTCAATGATGAGTTCATAACCTGGTGAAAGACTGCTGACATTAAATTCAAAACTTTCAAGGTAGCCTGGAAACAATGGGGTAAATGTTTGTGCGATCTGGTCAATGTTATTACCATCGTTCCCAATAAAATAAGTGGATGTAGACACTTCACTAAACGCAATAGTAGTAAGTCCAGAGTCTCCAACAAAACCCTGGAATCTTTGAATATCCGTATTGTAAATCAACATTCCTTCTGAAGGCTCAAGTGCATTCCGTTGTTCAGTTGTCATGCGGGGAAGCAATAATGCACCGCTTGTGGATTTAACTTCTAAAGCAGCATTCGGATTGATTACTGAAGCTCCGATAGTCGCATGTTTGGTTTCCTTATCAAAAAGAAAAACAGGATCACCAGCAGCTTCATTATTATCATTAAAAATGATTTGCTGATCTTCTCCACCTATCGGACCTGGTGCACCTGGCGCCCCTTGCAATCCCATATCTCCAGGAATCCCTTTATCACCTTTATCTCCTTTAGGGCCTACGGGACCTGGCTCACCCATTTCTCCCTGATCGCCTTTGGGACCTTCAGGTCCCTGTGGGCCTTGGGTACCTCCATTTGCTGCATACATAGCATAAGGCACACTTAATAATTGGCTTACTCCTGAAATCGAATATGCAGTTCCTCCTTCAGGGTCAGTTTCCGTCTTGAGAAAATAAGGACCTTCCCCCCAATTAATTTCATCTAATGCACCGCTGACAGGGCTTCCTCCACCAATTTCAAGTGTGGCGAGTCCATTAGCATTTGTAGTTGGGTTATGCCTCTCAACATAAACTGCCTCTCCATCAGGAGCCCCTTGCAGCAAACTGATCAGGACACCAACCTGATGATCTTTCACAAGTACACCTTCTGCATCTCTGACAACCGATTGGTAACTCATCAATAAGGGTGACTGCGCCAATGAATCGTAAAGAAAAGTTCCGAAAATGAAGAACAGGACGAGGCCTGTAGGATTCCTGAATGTCATTGTCTAATGTGTTTTTATCACTTTAAAAGTTTGGATTGCATTTGTCTCATGTCTTAGCTCAAGAAAATAAACTCCTTCTGATTTATCCGCAACAGAGATGGTGGTCATCTCATTTTCAAGCTTCCCGTGAGTTAACTCCATTCCGGAAAGATCAAAAAGGACAAAAGAGAAATGGCTTAAATCAAAAGTCTTTTCTGTTGTAAGCTTTAATTGTAATTCGGCTTGAACAGGATTTGGATACAGGCTTGCCTGGAAAATCACTTCAGGCTCATCATTGGACACCATGATCGATAGATACACTTGCTGAACTCCCTGGGTAACTTCGCCAGCTCCACTTTTGGTATTTTCAAAAGCTACTTGCCCAACGGAATAAGCGACGGTGCCCCCAACTCCTGAAGCGTCGCCTCCGGAAGTCAGCACTGCATGCTGCGCATAAATCCCTGAAAGTTGGGTAAACATTGCCAGCAAGGCGATGAATGCCCTGAATAATCTGTTCATATGGTTTTCCTTAAAATGGCGGCCTGACCTGGTGTATTCCGCCAAATCAAGATACGACTATTGGCTGATTTGAAGGTAATCTGCCGGGATCAGCTAATTTCCTGCTTTACGTTCGACTTACGGAAAACATTACCCAATAGTATACCTAATAAAGTTCCGTACATAGTGCTGAACCATGGGCTGGATGCAATCATACAACTTCCATTGCATCCCACAAATATGTAATATAGGTAACCGAGAATAGCCCCGATGAAAGCCCAGAATGTAGATGGTATGTACTTTTTGAATTTCTTCATGTCAGAAATACTTAATTGCTTTGAAACTGGGAGATTTCAAATAAAAAAGGACAAAGGACCACATATGTCGTCCCTCATCCTATCACACCACTTTTATTGTTAGACTTGAATTTGGAATTAGGATCTATCCGTCTTTTTTGACCGAAGCGTAAAGACATCATTTACTTTTTTGGTGGATATTCCAAAAACCTGGTAAAGTGGACAAGCGCCAATCACACTTGTGAAGAAAAGTATGGAAGCCAAAGCCAAAAGAAAGATGGCTGTCACCCCATTGATAAGTCCTGCAAAATAAATTACACCAATCACTATCGCAAAAAATATACGAATGACTTTGTCGAGGTTACCGATATTCTTGATCATTTGTTTAGGTTTATGCTACAAAGTTCTACCTAACCCAAAAGAATATCTGTTACAAAAGTTACAAATCGCGAAGCAGCTTGATCTGGTTTCGATAAAGCAATACCTTCTTGTCATTCTCCAGTGCTTTAAGTAGCCGGGATATGACAACACGTGTGGTAGCCAATTCAGAAGCGATTTGTTCGTGAGATAAATTGATCAGGGTGGAACCGGTCACCTTGGATTTTTCCTTCAGGTAATTGACCAATCGTTCGTCAAGCTTTTGGAAAGCAATCTGGTCAATGACATAGAGCATTTCATGAAACCTGTTCCGAATGGTCTTCATCACAAAATTCTTCCATGTCGGATATTTCACAAGCCATTCATCCATAAACTGGATGGGGATGGTCAGCATCTGGACATCTTCCTCCGCCACTGCTTTTACTTCACTGGGATACTGCTGCATACAGCAAGTAAAGGTCATCGCACAACTTTCATTCGGATTAACATAATAAAGGAGCAATTCCTTACCATCTTCATCCATCCGCGACACTTTTACTGTACCAGAGAGAACAATAGGCATAGTTCTCACCATTTGGCCGATGTCCAATATTATTTCTCCGGCTTTTACAGATACTAACCTGGCATGTTTTTCAATGGCTTTGACCAACTCAGGTTCAAAAAGCAATTTAAACTGGTCCACGGCTTCCATCCTGCTAAGTTAGTTGATTTCAAGGCTATGAAATGGGCTGTGGTTTTAAAGAAAGTAGACTTCAGTGGAGCAAAGCATGTGTATTTTAATCTGGTTTTGTAGATACAGGTAATTTGCTGTCAACCCATTTTTCCATACCTCCATTAAGTTCAAATACATTTCTGAAACCTTGTTCATGCATCACCTCCAAAGCTGATTTGCTTCGTCCGCCTGATTCACAATACAATAAATATGTTTTGCTCTTGTCCAATCTACTGATCTCCTTCTCAAATGCGTCACTTTCATAATCTATATTTAACGCTTTTCCAATGTAGCCATTGGTATACTCTTCCGGTGTACGGACATCCAAAACAATTGCATTCTTAAGGGTGGTCATTTTTGTATTAAAGGTGCTGGCATCAATGGAGGTTTTTACCGATTGAGACTGACAAGAAACAAAAGCCAGGAACAATATGGTGGTAACTAAATATATCGCCTTCATATCAATTGCTTTGATGACTTTTAATCAATTGTTGAAGCGAAGCTGCCGGTACTACACCAGACTGCCGCCACACGATTTCACCACGTTTAAAAAGTACTAAGGTAGGGACACCACGGATCTGGAAAGCCTGTCCAGCTGAAGGATTCTTATCTACGTCCACCTTGAGGATTTTAACCTGATTGCCTAACGAAGCATGTACTTGTTCAAGAATAGGTTTCATCATTTTGCAAGGACCACACCATTCCGTATAAAAATCCACAAGGACCAATGGTTCTGACCTGATGATATCGTTGAAAGACTTTTGGTTCTTTGTGTGCTGCATGGCATGTTTAGATTTTATTTATTTTATCAATCATTTTCTGATCTGGTTGATGATCACAGGATCCATTGAGGCAATTTCCTCCGGCACATCCAAAGGCGAAGAGGCCCATGGTCACAAAATATCCTCCTGCCATGATCCCCGCCCATTGACCATCCAATGCCGCGATAACGACTAATCCAACACCGGCAAAAACGTAAAAAGCCCGCTTTGCATTCCACCCGTTGAGTAATCTTTCTTTCATCATCCTTTGCCGTAGCCTATTTTCCTATCCAACATCCGCCACCCTCCACCATTATAGACATGCGTAAAACCATTGGAGACCAAGATATGTTTCGCCTGCGCACTTCTGACCCCGGATGCGCAACAGGTAATGACCGGGGTGTCTTTCTTCATTTTTGTATAATGATTAGAAAGGTTGTTCAAAGGAATATTGATGGAACCTTTGATATGACCCTGCTGATATTCAGCTTTTGTCCGGACATCAACAATTTGAGCCCCTTGTTTAACCAATTGTTTAAATTCGATAGCAGGTCCGCCGTCAAATAATTTTTTTAGAAATCTGATCATGGCGTAACCGCGTTTTCAAGTTGTATCTTGTAGTTAACTTCCATCCATCCTCCGCCGTTCTCGCATTCAACACCAACGCTCCTAAGTAACGCCACTGCCGAACTACTGCGGGC
Source organism: Saprospiraceae bacterium (assembly GCA_036503755.1). Taxonomy (GTDB): domain Bacteria; phylum Bacteroidota; class Bacteroidia; order Chitinophagales; family Saprospiraceae; genus Opimibacter. Next base: position 10,443 of record DASXWI010000149.1, read on the forward strand.
TCCACTCGCGCAACAAAGAATTATAGGCTCTTTCATCGCCTTTATTTCTTCCAACCGTTGCTTTATTTCCTGCAAAGGAATATTATAACTCCCGGCAACATGCCCTCCTCGAAATTCCTCCGGTGTTCTGACATCAATTATCGTTTTATTCATATTTATTTCTTTGTGTGGTGCAAAGTTGCACTTTACGGGGATTGGGTATGGTTACTTTTGTTACAATTCCGTTAATACATCAGGATGAAAGTCAAACCTCATTGAAAATTTACCTTTCCTGATTGACCTCTGTCCCATACCCATATAGTTTGAAGGCAAAATCAAGCCTGGTCCGTATCCTTTCCACTTCTTCACTGTCAAAACTGTGTGATGCTTTTTCAAATTTCTTCTGCTCATTAACGTAATTCGCAAAGGCTGGCAATGCCTGGTCAAATCCCTTTAATCCAAGAGCCAGGTATACGTGTCGCAAACCCTCTAAGGGATCCTTTTGAAAATCCTCATACTTGATTTCAACCAGGTTTTCCTTTGGAATCAGCGATTTTTGTGCTTCATAATCTCTGATCAGCAATTCATACAATTCAAAAACCATTTCTTCAAAATCAGGTTTTTCAAAAGGCTGAAGTTTCAAGGCTTCATGCGTAGCTTCAAAAAAATGCACCGTTGAATGATAGACCATCATTGGATTTCTGTACGTATAAATAAACTTCGCATCGGGAAAAAGTTTAAGTAAGTGCCGGATGTAGCCCGTATTGGGTGGAAATTTTGAAATGAACTCTTTTCGATCATACTCAATCAAAGCCTGGGCTATCAATCTTTTGTATCTCCGCCCGTATTCATCCAATTGTTTTGGTGAAGATCCTGCTCCATTGATATACTTCATATAAAAGGATTTCCAATCCTTTGGGAAATAAAAGAAATTGTAAAAGCCAAGTGAATTCATGTTAGAAAGTGCAATTCCTTCTTCTTGTGGCAACTCAAGAGATAACAGCACATTATCGGCAGGTCGCTTTTCAGGTAGCAAGAGTTTCATCAATGGCTTAAAAAGCCATCGACTTACAAAAAACTGGTTGGTAAAAACACTATGATACGTATTGATAAATGCGAATTGCTTGTCCTGGGCAATGGCATTGTGCATGAAGGTCGTACCACTTCGCCAATGACCGATAATAAAGACTGGCGATCCGGGCATTTTGACTTTAGATAATTTTTCTGAATAAATCCCCAATTCAAGCCAGCGAAATGGCTCTGAGATCAAGCTGATCAAACCAGCTATAAAGCAACGCCAATAATACCGGGGATAAACCTTGTAGGTAAATACAAGCTTCAGGAAGGTGATAAGCTGGACAGTACCTATCGTACTGAAGGCTATCTTAAATTTTCTCCCGGCCATGCTGGTGGTCAATCATTCACCACAATATAGAAATATCGTGAGAAGATTGAATCGCCACGGCTTTCAAGCCGTGGAGGGCTTATGTGTAAGATCTTTTAATGTAGATCCACCCAGGATGATGGTTCAGGCACAGATATAACTCTGAAATCCACATCATCTCCTAAAGTAATATCGTACTCACCAGTGACCTGGTTCCAGATGTACATAGACCCACCTGGATGTTCTCCAAACGATCCAGCACCACTCGTAGTGATATCTAAAACATTACTCGAAAAGTCCACTGGTCTGATCACGAAATAATATACAGTTCCCGAAGCAAGTGAAGGTCCTAATGGGAAGATCACCTTCTTCCAACCACTTCCGGTGATGGTCATATCCTGTTCTATAAGAAACGTACCCGTGCCAGGAGGATCACCTTCATAAATGGAAATCCTGACTTTAAATCCAGGTGTAATCGTTCCTACCCTGAATTCAATACGATCCAAAGTGCCGGAAGCCGCCGGTGTAAATGTTTGTGCCAGGTAATTGAGCGAAACGCCATCATTGAGTAAACCAAATAATGAAGTACCTACTTCGCTGAAAGCAAAAGTGGTTGATGCCCCTTGAGCATACCCCTGGAATTTTGCAGCATCCTTGTTATAAATCACCAGGCCTTCAGGAGCGGTAAGGGCATCCCGTTCTTCAGTGGATAATCTTGGAAGTAATAAGCCTCCGGTAGTTGATTTGATCTCTAAAGCTGCATTAGGATTTATTCCCGATGCACCGATGGTCATGTGATTGGTTGTCTTGTCGTACAACAACTCTTCATCTGCACCTGCATTCCCATTGTCATTAAAGTTGATTTGCATATTTGTACCGGCGATTGGGCCAGGAGGGCCCTGTGGGCCTTCTTCGCCTTGTGGGCCTTGCAATCCAATTGGACCTGGCTCACCCTGGTCGCCTTTATCCCCCTTATCTCCCTTGTCGCCTTTATCTCCTTTTTCACCCGGGTCACCTTTATCCCCTTTTTCACCATCCTCTCCTTGTGGACCCTGATCTCCAACGTCACCTACTTCACCTTGCTCTCCTTGATCACCTTTGTCACCTTTATCCCCCTTATCTCCTTTGTCGCCTTTATCTCCTTTTTCGCCTGGAAGTCCTTGCGGACCTTGGAGGCCTTGAGGGCCTTGAGGACCAGCGACTCCTCCATTTGCAGCATAAAGTGCATATGGAACACTCAATAATTCACTTGAACCTGTAATACTAAAGTTATTACCTCCATTAGGATCAGTCTCTGTTTTGACAAAGTATGGGCCTAGCGCCCAATCAATGCTATTAATACTTCCACTAATTGGCGTCCCGGAACCAATCTGAAAAGTGACTAATCCATTTGCATTTGTGGTACCATTATGGGTTTCTGAAAAAACCAATGTTCCATTAGATGAACTCCTGAGAATGCTTACCCTGATACGGATAGAGCGGTTGACTAAAAGCTCATCAGATGCATCCCTCATCACTGCCTGGTAACTGAATTTTCCTGGTGTTTGTGCAGATATAGAGGGGATAAAGCCTACTGTCGAAATCACCAGCACTAAAATGAAATTATATAGATGTTTCATATGTCAGTTTGTTTTAAAAATTTTGAATGCTTTTATTTCAATATCCCTCCGGATGACTTGTAGGATAAATACGGATCCTGTAAGATGATCCACGGGTATTGTAGTTGTGTTGGATTCTATCTCTTGTTCCATCAACAGTTTGCCATTGAGATCAAACAAACGATACATCATGTCCTTACTTATCAGCGTTTGATCCTGTCCTTCAAGCCTCAACGTTGTATTGGCATTTGATGGATTTGGAAAGACACTTGCAGAAAGCGTGATTTCTGTTTCTATAGTACCTACGGTCAAAAAGAGATTAGGTTGTTGTACGCCTAAACTAATACTTCCATTCTCTGCCTGGAGATTGGTATATGCTACTTGTCCTATAGTATAAGCCACACTTCCACCAGGCCCAGTGCCATCACCTCCTGATGTGTTGACTTCACTTTGTGTCCATGCACTGGTCATTGTTGAAACCAGGACACAAATTCCAATTAATCGCTTTTTATATGTGGGGATTAAACTGGTGTATTTGAATTTGGATATATTTTCCATGATGTAGTATTTAAGCTGATCTTACAAATTCTCATTTATGGTGAAAGACCATAAACACATGATCTGATGCACAAGTGCATTCAATAAAAAAGGGGAAGGTTGGTGTATTTTTTATGAATTCAGTCAAGAATTCACTCTATGAAAGGGATGATCAAAGAGAAATCAAATATAAGAATATTTTTCCATATAAGACCACATCTTACAGTTGCAACAGCATTTTGATTTTATCAAAAATCGCTGTGTTCTCGTAAATTCCTGCAAATTCCTCAGCACCGGGACCGGTAGCAAAGACAGGGACCATTTGGGACGAATGGACTTTGGCATTGAATTCAAGCCGTGGAGATCTTTTGCCTTTAATACTTAGATAACTGCATTCATGATCAGCAGTGACTATCAAGAGGGTATTACCATCCTTCTGTACGATTTGAAGAAGCTCTTCGATCATACTATAGGCATCCTGCATTTCGAGGGCAAGCCATTCCTGGTCATTTGCGTGAGCCGCCCAGTCTACCTGTGAAGCTTCCACCATCAGGAAATATCCTTTGTCTGCACGTTTTTTTAATGCATCCACAGCCTGAACTGCCATATAGGGAAGATAGATACGTCCCATTGAGGCCCTGATAGGATCTTCAGAGGCGGTAAAACACGCAATCTTTTTTTCCTTCTTGATTTTATCAAGCTTCATCCGCCCGCGAGGATCATTGAGTTTGAGAATTTCATATTGCTTTTCTTCCAGGAAACTAAGGAGGTCGTAATTGTCAGAATACCTGTCCTGGAAATATTTCTCACCTCCTCCCACAAAAACATCTATCCCGGAATGAGTCAATTGATACGCGATCTGCTCATAAGCTCCCCTGGAAGGAGTATGCCCATAGAACGAAGCCGGGGTAGCATGAACTACGGACGAAGTCACGACAAAACCTGTTTTCATTCCATGATCTCTCGCCAACTCAATGATGGAGGTTACGGGAGTGCTATCCGGGTGCATACCGATACCAGCGTTAAATGTTTTCACCCCACAAGCCATTGCTGTTCCTGCAGCACCACTATCTGTTTCCAGGTGGGAATATGAATGCGTTTTCTGCAATCCCACTACCTCCATACGGGAAAGAGGCGACGGGGGTCTGTATAGATATTCTGCCAGGGCGATATGGGCCAATCCCATCCCATCACCAATAACCAGAATGACATTATCTGGCCTCTCAGGAGCCGGAGCTTGAGGAGCAACAGTCATAATGCTTAGCCACCAGCTGAGCAGGAAACCTGAGAACATCCTACAAAACTAATTTTGGATTTTGAACTCTTAACAATATTTTTACCCTGTACCCGCTATTTCTTACGAGTTTTGAGGTTCCTTGACTGGTCGTATGCGTAGATACCTGCTTTCTTTTTTCTTTTTCCTTTCCTTTTGCAAGGTCATTTTCGGTCAATCCGGGACGTCCATCTTTGATTCCCTATATGCCCTTGAGGATCTGCGATTGACCCTGACCTATCCTTTTGATTCAATGTACAAGGCCAACCAGGAAGAGATCGATGCACTCCTCACGATAGAAAGTAAAAGTGGAATACTCCTCCGGAATGAAGAGATTACCCTTATGCTCCGGGGTAAATTCAGGCGCATGAAATGTGAAATGCCTCCATTGCTCCTGAATTTTAAAAAATCTACGCTGCGTCGACTTGGATTGAATGAAATAGATGATGTCAAGCTTGTCACGCATTGTCTTAAATCACCGGAAGGGCAGGAAAATCTTCTGGAAGAAAATCTATGCTACAAGGTTTATGAATCCATTGCTCCTTATGCATACCGGTCTTTGTGGGTGAATGTAACCTATACGGATGCGCAAGGGAATGAAAAACCTTTTACCTCTGGAGGTATTTTACTTGAACCGGATAAGGACATCATGAGCAGATATGGGCTTGTGGAAAAAAAGCAATTCAATCTTTCGCAGGATTCCGTCCACTTCGATTCCTATAGTCGAATGGTTGCCTACAATTGCTTGATCGGCAACAGGGACTGGAGTATCGTGATGTCCAGGAATGCCAAATTGTTTTATGACTCTACTGCAGGAAAGTTTATAGTGATTCCTTATGATTTTGATTACAGCAATATCGTGGCTGCCAGTTATCGTCGGGAGACCCGCCCGCCGGACATGACGAATACTCATGACCGTATTTACCAGGGTGAATACTTTTCAACTCAATCCGGTGAAATCCTCAAAACTTTTTTGCAAGCCAAAGCCACTGTTCTTGCAATAGTTCAATCTGCCGGCAGCCAGATGAGTGACGAACGACGGAAGAAAGTCACAAAGTATTTTGAAACCTGGTTTGATTTTGTGGAAAAAAGATCCATTGAGGATTTGCAGTATGGGATGGTGATTCCGTATAAGGGGGGAGGCTGAAAGAGCTATCAGCTGTCAGAAAAATGGCTACCAGCCACCAGCTTCCAGCTTCCAGTGTAAATTACTCTGTGCGCTTCGTGTACTCTGTTCGAAAAAAAACAGCCATTTATATATTATATCTCCCCCTTGTAGGGGGTAAGGGGGTGAATGTGATTAAGTATTTGCGAGCTTGAGCAAGGCGGTCACCAGGCGATCGAGGTCAGCCTTTACGGTGTAGACGTGAGGAGTGATCCTAACTCCTTTCACGGTTTCGTAATCAATAGAAACAGTGTGGATTTTAAATTGATTCTGGAGGGCTTCCGTGAGTTCGGCGGGGGTGCGACCTTCCAT
>DASXWI010000150.1:0-9779 GCA_036503755.1 Saprospiraceae bacterium
TTATGGCGGAACGTTTAGTTCTCAATACAATGCAACGGATGAGCGGTATTGCTACCGTGGCTTCTTTGTATGCACAGGAAGTGGAAGGGTTACCTGTAAAAATCCTGGATACCCGAAAGACAACGCCCGGTATACGCTTCCTGGAAAAACTAGCTGTCGTTCATGGAGGATGTTATAACTATCGTGCTGGTCTATATGACTGGATCATGATCAAGGACAATCATGTTGAAGCCTGCGGAGATATCAACCTCGCTATCGATAGAGTGCATGAATACCTCAATAAGATGCAAAAAAAATTACCCATCACTATTGAGGTGCGGAACCTTGTTGAACTTCAAAAGGTACTTGATCATGGTGGTGTCACCCGCATCATGATGGACAATTTTGAAATTCCTATTCTTTCGGAAGGTGTCGCTCTCGTCAACAAGCGATTTGAAACCGAAGCATCAGGCGGGATCACATTACATAATGTGAGGGCTTATGCCGAAACAGGAGTAGATTATATTTCGTCCGGGGCACTGACGCATAGTGCAGGAACACTGGATATGAGTTTGAAAATCACATATTCAGAGGGTTAAGGAGCTTATAAAGCTTATAAAGGTTATAAAGCTTATAGGCTTATAAAGCTTATCGCTTAGGTGATTAAAGGTTAGAGGTTAATGAACTGAGTTTTCTAAAATAAAAGTCAATAAATAAAAAAGGCGTCCGATATTCGAACGCCTTTTTTTATTTTATAAATCTTACTCACAACTCACAACTCACTGCTAGCTTTTGTGATGGATGGTCATTAAGTCTTTCATGATCAGCAATGTTTCTTCGATATAAATATCCTTGCCCATTGTTTCCATCCAGGCTTCATTACGACCTACTTTGGATGAATCGGATTGGATAGACTGAAGATCAATGGCTAAGTTTTGTGTTTTGAGTTTGTCAATTTTGCCAAACGATTTTTTAAACTCTTTGGACTCTTCTTCCCTGGCGATATCGAGCGCGCGGTATTGGTCAAGTTGGAGAGGTACAACACTTTCTTCCCTGATTTCTTTAATGCGTTGAGCATTAGCGAGCACCTTCGAAAATTGTTCTGAAGTTTTAATCCTTGCTTCACTTTTTTTCCGGATTTCATCCAGCTTAGTGAGCTTGACAATTTCCTGACTGTATTGAACAGGCTTTATTTCAGACCATTCCATAGGGTATTCCATTTCCCGCTCTCCGGATTCAATAAATTGTTGGTTGTCCGGCAGGTTGATGTCAGGTGTGACTCCTTTCAATTGGGTGGAGCCCCCATTCACCCTGTAAAATTTCTGCAAAGTGATCTTCACATCACCAAGAGGTTTGAATTCTTCATTTCCAGAAACCGCTTTATCCAGGTCAAAGAAACGCTGAACAGTTCCTTTGCCGAAGGTGGAATGGCTACCTACGATCACTGCCCTGCCATAATCCTGCATTGCAGCAGCAAGAATTTCAGAAGCACTTGCACTTTGTGTATTCACCATGACAATCAGGGGACCTGTATAAACCACTTTTTCATCTTTGTCTTTCAATTCATAGGGCTCTGCTGTTCTTCCTTTCACTTGTACGATAGGACCATTTTCAATAAATAACCCAGACATCTGCACAACATCATTCAAAGATCCACCACTATTATTCCGCAAGTCAAGAATGATTCCTTTGACATTGGCCTGCATTAATTTTTTCACTTCCATCTCAACATCTTCTGCACAACTTCTACCATTTGGATTTTCGAAATCAGCATAGAACTTTGGTAAAGTGATATAGCCAACGTTACCAACAGATCCTTCAAGTTCGAGGAGTGCGGATTTGGCAAATCCTTCATCGAGGATAACTTCATCGCGGAGTATGGTTATTTCTCTTACTGAACCATCCGCTTTGCGAACAGTCAGGGTGACTTTTGTTCCTTTGGGACCTCTCACCAGGGTGACAACTTCATCCACTAACCAACCGGTAACATCTACAGGTTCTACTTCCGTTTCTTGTTGGACTTTGAAGATTTTATCATCTACTTCAAGTTCTTTTTGTTTCCATGCCGGACCGCCGGGTATGATCGCAATTACTTTTGTGTAATCACCATCCATTTGCAGACGGGCCCCGATACCTTCAAGCCTGCCTGACATATTAATATCAAAATCCTCTTTTTCTTTAGGATTGAAATAATCTGAATGTGGATCAAATACGTTTGTAATGGTATTGACGTACATTTCAAAGCGGTCAGATCGACGTACCTTGTCCATACGTTCATACCAATCGTCAAAATTTTCTTTCACGTCTTTGCGGGCATCAGCCTCTAGTTCTGCAATAGACTTTTTACCCCCTTCAGGTATTTCAGTAGCTTCATCCTGGGCTTTAATTTTATCGGCAAGCTCCGTCAAAACTTCATATTTCAAATAGGATCGCCAGAATTCTTTCAATTCAGCATCGTTTTTGGCATACTGCCTTTTTTTACCATCGGTTTCAATCGAATCCTGGATGGTAAAATCAAATGGCTGGCTTAGTAATTCGGGATACCATTTCCTGGTTTTTTCAATACTATTATTGATAAGTTTATAAGAGATCTCAAAAAACTTAAGGTCAGTTTCTTTGATATAATCATCAAGGCTATCCTGATAGTCATCCAGCAGGTCAAGATCTTCCATGATCAGGAAGCGTTTCATGCCATCCAACCTGTCCATGTAGGTATCATACATCCTGTGTGAAAACGCATCATCCAGGGGTGGGTTTTTAAAATGATATTGGTTCAACATGGCAAGAACAGCCTTTAAGATCAGCTCTTCTTTGTCGCCATTGTCCTGGCCTTTAAAAGCGGCGATACCGGCATAGGCCAGAATTCCGGTCAGGGCTGCAATTATCCAAATCCTCATAGTGTTTTTTTTCATTTATTCCGGGCGCAGGGCCCTGATTTTTAATTAGAGAGACAAGTTACGTGGTTAAAACAAAACCACTCCTGAAATCTTATACGACATAGTCCTATTTAACGACGTGATAACATAAATTGTTTCCTTTCGTCTGCAGGACGGCAGGGGGAATCCAACCCAATACTTATCTTGGGGATTATTAACCTAACTATAACATTGTGAGACTTAACTATTTGTCCGTTACCTGTTTGAAAGCTGTTTTTGCAGCTTTTTTGCTGATCAGCCTGGTGGCTTCCTGTAAAGATGATGATACCCCGGATACGGTTGACTGTACTGGCCTGAATCCAACTTATACCAATGACATTAAGGCTATTCTTGATGCTTCCTGCACATCCTCCGGTTGCCACAATTCGACTGACCTTGCCAATGGATTTGATTTTAGCAACTATGCCTCTGCAGCTGCCATTAGCCAGGGCAATCGGTTTCTTGGTGCGATCAATCATCAGAGTGGATTTAGTGCGATGCCTCAGAATGCTCCAAAATTGAGTACTGCCAATATCGAACTTCTTACCTGCTGGGTTGAGGATGGATCGCCACAATGAAAGGCAAAGGCTGAGGCAAAGGCTAAGGTAGAGGCTAAAGGGAAGGCAAAGATGAGACGTTAGATACAAGATATCAGATACCAGATATCTGGAACCAAGGGAAGATTTATTTAACGTTTTTTATCTTACTGTCTCACAGTCTTACTTTCTTACTCTCTTAACTTTAGCGCATGAAACTTCTTACAATCTCATTTTTGATATTCTTCACTGCGCAGGTGTTTGCGCAAAAGACTGCGCTGCCTGAAGATGTAGTAGCATCGATTCAATTAAGATTAGATTACGGCATTGCACCTAGCATCGTAGTAGGCATCATCGATAAAAATGGTACTCAGTATTACTCCTTTGGTACAAAAACGATAGGAGGCAAGCTTGTCGATGAACATTCTATTTACGAGATAGGATCTATTTCAAAGACATTTACGGCAACACTGCTTGCAGATAATATTGTCAGAGGCAAGATGAAAGCGGATGATCCGATTTCAAAATATCTTCCTTTCACAGTTAAAGTGCCTGTCTATAGCGGAGGTGGTCAACCAATTTCACTGGGAACGTTATCAGATCACACGTCTTCGTTACCAAGGTTAGCTAACAATATGCCTTATGGAAATCCTGCTGATCCTTATTCAGATTACACCGTTGATTTGATGTATGCTTTTTTATCTTCTTACGAACTCCCTCGAGAAGTAGGTTCAAAATTTGAATACTCCAATCTTGCCGTTACTTTGTTGGGACATATACTGGCTTTGGATGGAAAGGCTACATATGAAGAACTGCTGAGCAAGGAGATCACTGGCCCTTTGAAAATGAAAGAAACGGCGGTTACCCTTAATGAAAAGATGAAGGAAAATCTGACCATTGGACATTCGATGGGGAAAGAGGTTTCCAATTGGGGTTTTAATACTATTCCTGGAGCAGGAGGGATACGGAGTTCAGTACATGATATATTATTGTATTTGGCTGCGAACCTAGGACTAAACAAAACTTCACTATCATCTGCGATGGAATTAGCCCATACCCCAAGACATGATATGGCTGATAAAGTCGGACTCGGATGGTTTACTGAGCCTGGTTCTCAGGGAAACATCACCTGGCATAACGGAGGTACAGGTGGTTACCGCTCTTTTGCAGGTTTTGTAAAAGAAACAGGAAGAGGTGTTGTGGTATTGACGAATTCAGATGCTGATGTTGATGATATTGGAAGACATTTGTTAGACCCGGAATCACCACTTGAAGAAATCAAGGCACCTTTGATGCCAGTTTTAAAAAAGATTATTGACAAGGATGGCCCAACAGAGCTTGTAGCACAATACAAGAAAATTATGGCTGAAAACCCAGGTAAGTATGCATTGGATGAAAATGCGATTAATGCATTGGGTTATGATTACCTGGGGAAAGGGGAGAATGAATCGGCCATTGCACTTTTTACAGTTAACATCATGGAGTTCCCCAATTCTTCCAATGTATACGATAGTTATGGTGAGGCCTTAATGAAAAACGGAGAGAAAGATGAAGCCATTCTTAATTACCAAAAATCGCTCGAATTGAATCCAGGCAATACCAATGCGATCGAGATGTTGGCGCTGATGGGGGTGAAATATGAAACGGATGTTATTAAGGTTGATGAAGAAATACTTCAATCTTATACAGGGACATATGAGCTCGTGCCAGGGTTCAACATAGTGATTACGCGAGTAGGAGAGCAATTGTTTGGCCAGGCTACAGGGCAACCACAGTTTGAACTCTTTCCTAAAAGCGATACTGAGTTTTATCTTAAGATTGTAGAAGCAAAAGCCAGGTTTACGACTAGCGACGAAGGCATCGTCAGCATGACATGGTTTCAGAATGGGCAGGAGTTGCCGGCGAAAAGGATTTAAGAAAGACTAAGGCTAAGGCTAAGCAAAGGTGAAGGCTAAGGAAGCCAGTTTCCCGAACCCCATTTGAAACTATATTTTAAAAACCAATTGTTACGCGTATACCGTAAATTTGGTACTTCATTATTCCCAATTTAAAAGCATTGCAAATGCGCAGCATCGCTACATTTCTTTCGACATTTTTTCTACTGGTTCAGGTCTTTGGACAGAATAACAGCCAGTCTTCAGTAGAAAATTATAATGATTTACTCAAGGCTCAGGTCAATATGGCCGAATTCCATGACCCATATGCCTTTAACATCAAGTATGATGAAATGCCTCACCCAACAGGTAAGGCTAAAATGCGCGCATACCTGAGAGAAAGAAAACTGGAAGCTCAACGCCAGACACCATTGAAACCTGGTGTTACCTACCAAAATCGTGGTGTTATTCCTCCACCAGAAATACTGGCTTCTTTTTCAGGTAATAGCATCATTACAGGAACTCCATTGGATAATCATCTTGCAGTCGGACCAGCAGAACATGTTATATCTACGATCAATACCCATATGCTGGTTACTAACAATGTGGGTTTCTGGCTGGGATCATATAAACTAGATGAATTTTTTGCTTCCACCGGAGGACTTATCAACCGGTTTTTTGATCCGCGTGTTATTTACGATCCACAGCAAGACCGGTTTATCATGGTGATCATGAATGGAAGTGAATGTGCTGACAGTGAAATCGCCCTGGCATTTAGTCAGACCAATGATCCAGAGGGCATCTGGAATCTCTATGACATTGATGGATGTCTCAACGATGATGGCACTTTTGCGGATTATCCAATGATCTCTATCACTGACACAGATTTGTTCCTGACCTACAATGCCGTGAATGCAGACAGTTCATGGCAGACCGGTTTTTTTGGGACACAAATTCACCAGATTGATAAGATGACTGGATATAACGGAGAAACACTCAGCCGTAAAGTATGGAAAGATATCACCTACAATGGAAGACTCTTACGTAATATTTGTCCAGTCCGCAATGCGGATGAAGAGTTACCTTCTTCGATGTACTTCTTGTCCAATCGCAACTTTGATATTTCAAATGATACTGTTTTTCTTTTGCATCTCACAGGACAGGTAGATGATCCGGATGCTGAGTTGGCCATGACACATCGCATTCTTGATCAACCATATGGAGTGCCTCCTTATGCAGTACAGACAAAAGATTCGTTGGACACCAATGACGCAAGGATACTGGATGCATTCGAATTGGAAGGTACTATCCAGTGGGTTAGTAACACGATGGATTTTAATTCGGGCCGATCTGGTGTATTTCATGGGGTATTACATCTGCCTCAATTGCAAGATGTGGCTACGGGTCACATCATCGCTCATCCCACAGATTATCTTGGCTATCCTGGTTTAGCTTGGACAGGATCTGATCCATCTCAACAGGATGCCATCATCGTAGTGAGTCATTGTTCACCCACGCGGCACCCGGGAGGATCAGCATTTTATTCAGATGGGCTTGGTCAGTATAGTGATCTTGTTTCTATAAAAGAGGGTACACGCTCCGTTGACATGCTTACAGGTACCGTAGAGAGATGGGGAGATTATGTGGGTATCCAACGATTATATCATCAGCCAGGTAGTGTGTGGATTTCCTGTTCTTATGGACGCCAGGGAAATGTCAATGAAGCCTGGATCGCTAAGCTTGCACGCAATGAAGAAAATGTGGCAACTCATGAGATTTCCAACGAGGCAGCAAGTTTGAAGACTTATCCTAATCCTTCGGATGAATATGTTACTATTGAAATTGATAATCCGGAAGGAAAAAAGATAACTGTACAATTATTTGATGCCTCTGGTCATCCGGTCGAAACATTATATGATGGTGCCGCAAATTATTCCGGAAAGGCAAAATTGAGTTTTGCCATGCATACCCTTCCAGCCGGACAGTATTTGGTGCAGGTGATGTTAGATGGACAACTTGTTGTGACGAAATCCGTCATCAAAGTGTGAGACAGTGAGAAAGTAAGAGGTGTGGGTGTGCGGATGGGATCAACCCAGCCTCCGCCCCCTTCGAAAGGGGAGCAATGTGATTTTTCTCAATAAAATATTTTTTAAGAATCGGTCATATTTATATTCCTTCAAGACACTTATTGATTGAACCATTATTTAAAATTCAATCAATATGGACAAGTATGTTTTGCAACTTATTCAGAGCATAAATAATGCTCATCGTGTGGCCTCTTTAACAGAACAGTTACCCAAGGTTATTTCCTTTGAAGATGAAATGGAAGCCGTTGAAAAATGGGTTTCGGGGGATGATGCTCCACCTACCCTGGGATATAAATGTGGGTTGACTCCCGATCAATTTCCTCCTCCTGATAGATTGACAGAGGATCAAATGATCGCGATCATGGAAGCTTTTCAGGAGATGTTGGCAACTTGGAATTTACAAGTGGCTCTACCGGAAGCACTTCCAACTTCAAGGGCATATCCATTAATGATCTCTTTGCTCGAAGAAGAAGCATGGTTTCTGCCTGGTGGTGCATTGGTATTTGATTTTTGCACAGGCTATGCTCCGGATTGTGTCATGAAGGAATATTGTCCATGCCTGAAATATTGGAATGACAAGAATCTACCTTAGCCTCTGCCTTAACCTCAGCCTCCCTCTCGCACTCTGCCTTCGGCAGAGAATGAGTACTTTCGTTCCTCCAAAATGAAAGTATTATGAAACGTTTACTGTTCCTTTCCCTTGCGTTTGTCCTGGCCTTAAATCTGCATGGTCAGCAACCTATCACTGCAAATTTATTGTGGAAACTTGGTCGTGTGAATGGCCTTGGCGTTACCTCGGATGGCAAGAATGTGGTATATACGGTAAGCACCCCTAATGTAGAAGCCAATAAGGGAACTACTGTCATGTACCAAATTCCTCTTGGAGGAGGAACACCGGAAGAAATCACCAAGAACCCGGTAGCAGATAAAAACATATCACCGGATGGAAAGTATATGCTTCTCCACAAGGAAATGAAAGTCCTGCCCATCAAAGGAAGTGATAAGTATCCTGAGTTGCCCAAATCAAATGCTTATGTATATGATGATCTCATGATTCGTCATTGGGATACCTGGGAAGAAGGTGCTTTTGATCACGTATTTCTATCTACCATGAGCAATGGTGTAGCGACAAGCGAACTTGACCTCATGGCCGGCGAACCATATGACTGTCCTCAAAAACCTTTTGGAGGAGATGAGGACTACATTTTTGGACCAAAAGGAACGACCGTACTCTATGTAACCAAGAAAAAATTTGGCAAGGACTATGCTGTAAGTACGAATACGGATATCTACGAGTACGATATTTTTACCAAGACCACAAGGAATTTAACCGAAGGAAGGATGGGGTATGACATCAATCCAGCTTATAGCAAATTCGGATATCTCGCATATCTCAGCATGAAAAGAGATGGATATGAATCCGATAAACAGGACATCATTATCTATTCAGAAAATAAGCATACCAACATGACGTCCCATCGTGATGACATTCATGTTGAAAGTTTCAAGTGGTCAGCTGACGGAACGCATATTTATTTTATCGCGCCTATTAATGGGACCATGCAGCTGTTTGATCTTCCGGTATCTATCCCAGTCACGGCCAATCCTGTCATCAGGCAGATCACTTCAGGTGATTATGATGTTGCGGGAATCGTCGGTCAATCAAAAAACTTACTGGTGGTTTCGCGTACCGATATGAATCATGCTGCTGAATTATACACTGTCAATGTAGAAAATGGCATGATGACGCAAATTACCCACGTCAATGATAATATGTACAAATACATCTCTATGGTAAAGACCGAAAGGAAATCGGTAAAGACTACGGATGGGAAGGACATGTTGGTATGGGTCATTTATCCTCCTGATTTTGATCCAGCCAAAAAATATCCAACGTTATTGTATTGCCAGGGTGGACCGCAATCTCCATTGACGCAGTTTTATTCCTTTCGCTGGAATTTTCAATTGATGGCTTCACAAGGATATATTGTAGTAGCTCCAAACAGGAGAGGAATGCCAGGACATGGTACAGAATGGAATGAAGAGATCAGCAAGGATCATGGTGGCCAGGTCATGGAGGATTACTTGTCAGCCATTGATGCTGTATGCAAGGAACCATACGTGGACAAGGAGAGACTTGGAGCAGTGGGTGCAAGCTATGGTGGTTATTCTGTGTTTATGCTCGCTGGTATTCATGAAGGCAGGTTTAAATCCTTCATTGCACATGATGGCATTTTTGATATGCGCAGTATGTATGGTACCACTGAAGAATTATTTTTTGTGGATTGGGATTGGGGAGGTCCGTATTGGGACAAGAAGAATAAAGCAGCACAAAAAAATTATAAAAAATTCAATCCTATCAACCTTGTAGATAAATGGGATACACCG
>DASXWI010000151.1:0-7894 GCA_036503755.1 Saprospiraceae bacterium
CGGAAACCTTGTACCCCGCGACGTTGCATCACGTGCAGCTAAAGTAGCTTGCGATGAAGGCCACGGTGTTAATGCAACAGGCCTTGCCGTTTATCTTGATTTTGCATCAGCTATACAACGCTATGGAAAATCTGAAGCTAACAACCAGGGCAATCATAACCCAGATGCAGCAACGATCCTAAAGCTCGGTGAAGCTAAAGTAGAAGAACTCTATGGCAACCTCTTCGAGATGTATGAAAAAATCACCGGTGATGATCCATACAAAACACCGATGATGATTTATCCGGCCATTCACTATACCATGGGAGGCTTATGGGTAGATTATAATCTTGAAACGAATCTTCCTGGTTTGTTTGCTTTAGGAGAATGCAATTTCTCAGATCACGGTGCAAACCGTCTTGGTGCCAGTGCCCTCATGCAAGGACTTGCAGATGGATATTTTGTGATCCCTTACACGGTAGGTACATTCCTGGCCAACGAGATACGCACACCCAAATTTGATCCGAACAGTGAAGAATTTTTGACAGCTCAAAAAGCGGTTGATGATCGTCTAAAACAGCTAATGAATGTCAAGGGTAACGAATCCGTGGAGAGTTTCCATCGACGCCTTGGTCATATCATGTGGGATTATTGCGGCATGGCTCGTAATGCAGCAGGGCTTGAAAAAGCAAAGACTCAGATAAGAGCATTACGTGAAGAATTTTACAAAAATGTATTTATCCCTGGATCAGACAAAGACTTCAATCCTGAACTCGAAAAAGCTTACCGTGTCGCGGACTTCCTCGAGATGGGTGAGCTGATGGTTAATGACGCGCACAATCGTAATGAATCCTGTGGCGGCCACTTCAGAGAGGAATATACTGCTGATAACGAAGCACTGCGTAATGATGAAGAGTATGCTTATGTAGCTGCATGGGAGTGGATGGACACCAATGTCGCTCCGACTTTACATAAGGAGCCGCTGAAGTTTGAAAATGTTGAATTGAAAACAAGATCATATAAATAAATCGTATTTTTTTACGATGGTAGAGACGCGATTAATCGCGTTTCTACTATCGTAAAAAAACCACGGAAAATCATATACACATGTCCACAATGAAATTAACTCTCCATATCTGGCGCCAACGTCATGCAAATGATAAAGGCACTTTTGAAACCCATGCGATCACGGCCAATGAACATATGTCCTTTCTCGAAATGCTTGACGTCCTCAACCAGGAACTAATCACTCAGAAGAAAGAACCGGTTGCTTTTGAACATGACTGTCGTGAAGGGATATGTGGTGCTTGCAGCATGGTCATCAATGGCCGTCCTCACGGACCCTTAGGAGGAACGACAGTATGTCAATTGCATATGCGGTTTTTCAAAGACGGAGATCATTTATGGATCGAACCATTCCGTGCCAAAGCCTTTCCTGTGATTCGTGACCTGGTTGTAGATCGTGGAGCTTTTGATCGCATCATCCAGGCAGGTGGTTTTATTTCTGTCAATACCGGCGTATCTGTGGATGGCAATGCCATTCCAATCGAGAAAGAACGTTCATCAGAAGCGATGGATGCTGCCGCATGTATCGGTTGTGGTGCATGTGTAGCTGCCTGTCCAAATGGTAGTGCAATGTTGTTTACAGCCGCTAAAGCTTCCCATCTTGGACTTCTTCCGCAAGGAGAAGTTGAAAATGATCGTCGTGTTCAAGCGATGGTCCATCAACATGACAAAGAAGGTTTCGGTCGTTGCTCAAACACTTATGCTTGCGAAGCTGAGTGTCCGAAGGAAATATCTGTATCCAATATTGCCAGGCTCAATAGGTGGTATTTGAAGAGCAGTATGTCGAGCAATGTTTAATTGGTTAAATGGTTAATTGGTTAATTGGTTAAATGGTTAAATGGTAAGTGGTAAACGGTTAAAGCTGTCTGGATACAGGGTTTAGAAAGTTTAAATGCTTCACCTTCGGTTTGCAGGTTTAGAAAGTTTAGATTTTACGCTGCTGGTTTAAGGCTCCCGACTTGAACCTGACATCTGCTCGTCTCCTGACGAGCGAAATGAAAAATGGATGTGCTGCGCACATCTTTTCGCAAAACTGAATTTTGCAGACGCACGAACGTAGATACAATCTACGCTCAACATGATTTTCTTTAGGTGCAGGCTGCGCCTGCACCTCTCAGATGTGCAAACCCCCCCCTCCCCGAATCTTACCGGAAATTTGCCAGATAGCTGACAGCTGAGGTCAGATAGCTTTTTCCAAGCAGCAATTAATCGAGATTTGTTATCTTTCAATTAACTAAAATCTCCCGCTATGCGTTTATTCGGAATTTTCTTGATCATTGTTGGGGCTATTTCGGCCATTTTATTCTTCCTTGACAAGAACTTCATTCTCTTCGACTGGATCAATACATGGGGTTCACAAGTTGGTTGGGGTATCAGGGGATTTCTTATGCTCTTGGGTATAATCCTCTTTATTGTTGGCAAAGCTGCTGAAGAGGAAGAAGCTGAGGAAGAAGCTGAAGCGCATAAAGGTTCATAACCGCGCTTATTTTGATATAGAGATCATGTCGGCCACGGCTTGAAAGCCGTGGCAATTCAAATTATTGGCCATCCGGCCAAGGGCGTCTGGTATTTGGATTTATTCAATTTGCTTTTCCTTTCTACCCACACCCCTAACACACACCTCTCACCTTCTCACTGTCTTACTGTCTTACTGTCTTACTGTCTCACGTTCTCAGGTGATCTGACTATCTTGTCCTATTCAATAAACGGTCTATTATGAACATCAAATTCTGCGGGGCAGCCCGCCAGGTCACCGGAAGTTGTCATTTGTTGACACTGGATAATGGATTCAAGATTCTGCTTGACTGCGGCATGTTCCAGGGAAGCTATAAAGAGGATTTCATCAGTAACAGTCGCTTTCTGTTTAACCCTGCTGAAGTAGATTGCGTAGTACTCTCCCATGCACACATCGACCATTGTGGAAGATTACCAAAACTTGTGAAGGACGGTTTTAAAGGACCTATTCATTCTACCCACGCCACGCGTAGTCTGTCCACCATACTTTTATTAGACAGCGCGCACATCCAGGAAAAAGATGCTGATTTCTTCAACAGGAAAAATGAGCGTCACAGGGATGAAGAAGGTTTTGCCTACAGGGATCCATTATATACCAACAAGGATGTGGATATTACCATGCGCTTATTTGTCGGGTATGGTTATGATCAATGGCATAAAATCCATGATGATGTGAGGCTGATGTTTAGTGATGCAGGCCATATCCTTGGGAGTGCATCGGTGACATTGGAAATAAAAGAAAATGGTAAGACAACGATGTTGGGCTTTACCGCAGACATCGGTCGTCCTCACCGTCCTATCCTACGCGATCCGCAATCTATGCCGGAATGTGATTACCTGATCTGCGAATCCACTTATGGTGATCGCATCCACGAGTCGCAACCAAATGAAATGGATCGCTTTCTCCGTATCATCAAGAATACATGCCTGGAGAAACGAGGCAAACTGATCATCCCTGCCTTTAGTGTAGGACGCACCCAGGAAATCGTATATCTCCTCGACCAGGCCAATACTGCAGGTCAACTGCCCAAGGTTAAAGTTTATGTAGATAGCCCACTAGCTATTAATGCCACAGCGGTTTATGGTTCACACCCTGAATGCTTTGACAACGACCTGCATGAATACATGCTCATTGACAACAATCCCTTTGGGTTCAACGACCTGACCTATATCCGCCATTCCGAGCAATCCAAAGCGCTCAATAATGAAAAGGAACCATGTATCATCATCTCTTCATCAGGCATGATGAATGCCGGCAGGGTTAAGCATCATCTCTTTAATAATATTGAAGATCCACGGGCCACTTTCCTGATTGTCGGCTATTGTGCCCCCGATACTCCTGGTGGTAAGTTACGTAGCGGGGTTACGGATATAAAAGTTTTTGATAAAAGTCTCCAGGTCAAAGCCGATGTCGAAGTCATGGATTCATTCTCTGGCCACGGTGATCGCAATGAGATGAAAGACTTTGTAACAAATCAGAAAAAGAAAGTCAAAAAAATATTCCTTGTCCACGGCGAGTATGATACTCAACAAGCATGGAGATCTTACCTGCAAGAGAATGGATTTAATCATATTGAAATTCCAGCGCAAGGGGAAACCGTGCGATTGGAGTGATGTGGTGAGCAGTGAGCAGTGAGTTGTGAGCAGTGAGTTGTGAGTAAAAAAATATCGCACTGGGTACACGGAGCTCGCGGAGAAATCTTACTTAAGACTTCGCTGCACTTCGGTATGCCTCCTTGCCCTTTGCTCCTTGCTCCTTGCCTAACTCTTCCCTGGCACAGGAGGTGGAGTAGCACCTGGTGCTCTGTGTAAAAACTCCTCATACAATAAAGTCTGCCTTGACTCCAAAGGAATATTCCAACCGTTGATAAATAAATGTTTGATGGCGGTGGCTGGTTCGAAAGGGTCACCGGTGGAAACAAATAGATTTGCTTTTTTGCCGGGTTCGATTGAACCAAGTTGATCGGCGACACCGAAAATTTCTGCGGGAATAATCGTCACGGCTTTAAGGGCTTCATCTTTGCCCATTCCATAGGTGGCAGCAAAGCCTGCATTGAAAGGAAGGTTACGAACATTCTCAGCATCATTGGTACGTAGTGCAACTTTCACTCCTGCTTTTTGCATTAAACCAGCATTCTTATATGCCTGGTCGTAAGATTCATTATCTCTTGTTGGCATGCCTATGACCGGACCTGTGACAACAGGGATACCAGCCAGGGCAATAGAATCAGCAACTCTCCACCCTTCAGAAACCCCGGTGAGCACAGCTTTGATTTTTTTCTCCTTAATCCACTTTATTGCAGCGAGGATGTCCGTTTCTTTATTGGCTTCAATAAAAGCAGTCATCTCACCTTTAAGCACTGGTACCAATGCAGCCATCTCAGGATTGTAATCTGCCTTACCTACAGTTGCAGAATCAATCGATGCATACATGCGCACACGTTCCCAGGCATCATTCAATTTCTTAATCGCTTTATCGCTTTCCTTCTTGATGTCTTCCTCAGACCTCGAATCATATCTTCCTCTTTTACCTGATGATGGAAAGTTGATCACAATCGCTTTAAATCCACCATACATTTGCTCTGGTGTGTAGCCATGAAGATTGATCAGTGCGGCTGTACCAGGAAACAACCCACCTGAAGGACGCGTGATCACGGAAGTAACTCCACTAACGCGTGTTACAGGAATCAAAACGCTATTGGGGTTGACCGCGGTCAGTGCATCCATCTCTGGTGTCAACTCTCCAACTTCATCATAATCCTGGGTAAGCGAAATGGATTCAATTTCCTGTAATCCAAGTTTTGTCCCACCGTCAATCATGCCCGGATAGATCTCGAGGTCTTTGCAGTCAATCACTTGCGCATCTGCAGGGATAGATATATTCGTACCAACAGCTTCAATGATACCATTGCGAATGATGACTGTTGCATTTTCCAGACGGCCTTTAGTCACTGTTTCAACTGCCGCGTTAGTCAGGGCAAACGTACCGAAAGTTGATTTTTCAACTTGTTGTGCATTCAATTTCACAATATTGAAATTGAACACAAGCCAACATATAATTAAACTACATTTTTTCATGAGCGCTCCAGGTCAATGACGGTGTGAAAACATTAGTTCGGTATCACGCATACATCCATCAACATCCTCTTGTCCATAATAAGAAGGAGTGGCTTCTTCCGGATCTATGTATAAACGTATATCTGCCGGATCATTGGCTTTGTCAAATCGAACGATTCCATCCACGATTGTAACCTGTGGAATGGCGTAGATGGATAAAGGATGATTTGAAAAAATGGCGATATCCCCATCTTTCCCAAGCTCTATTGAACCCACTTTAGCATCAATTCCCAATTGCTTTGCCGGGTTGATTGTAATCAGTGACAATGCTTCATCATTAGTCAGGTCACCATATCGTTGCGTTTTTGCCGCTTCATGAAACAAGTGACGGATCAGTTCACCACTATCACTGTTGATGGAGGTCACCACACCATTTCGTGTAAGGATAGTTGCATTGTATGCTGTAGAATAATACACTTCAAATTTATACGCCCACCAATCTGAGAAAACTGAGGCCATTGCGCCAAATGCTGCTAGTTCTGGAGCGACTTTAAATCCTTCGTTGGCATGTTGGAAGGTGATGCGTTTTACACCAAAATCTTCAAGGACGCGTAGAAGCATAAGGATTTCATCAGCCCGATACGAATGACATTGTATAATGACTTTGCCATCAAGAATATCTGCCATCGTCTGATACCGCTCATTGTATAAGGGTGGTGTTGCGTTTGCATTTTTCTTTTTCTCTTCTTCGTAAGTTGCCCACTTTTGTTTATACATCACGCCTTGTTGGAAAGCATCACGGATGACACGCTCAACACCCATCCGTGTTCTTGGTTGCACTCCCCTTCCTTCACCGTGTACACGCATTGGGTTTTCTCCAAGCGCAAATTTTACTGTTCGTGCTGCTCCTTCAAAAATAAAGGCTGAGGGATCCAATACGCCATACCTGTGTTTAATGGTTTGGCATTGTCCACCGATCGCATTTGCACTACCATGCATAGCATGTGAAGTGGTAACACCTCCTGCCAATGCCCGATAAATACCCAGGTCAAAAGGATCAATGGCATCACCAACTTTAACTTCAGGCGTAACCGGATGTGTGGCTTCATTCACTGCATCAATCGCTATATGAGAATGTGCATCAATGATACCTGGCATAACGTATAATCCACTTGCATCTATTTCTTTTATCCCTTGAGGAGCTTTCAGGTTATCGCCTATAGCCGTGATCTTTCCTTTCTCTACAAGGATGTCTGTTTCCTCAAGCGTACCTTTTGTAATCGTCAGTACCGTTCCATTTCGAATGATTATATCACCTGTAGGAACCTGTGCCTTGATCACATAACTGATGAGAAAAATATTTATGCAAAAAAACCATTTCATAATTCCGTTCGCTATGGGTGATCAGTTAGGTTTAGAAATTCGTTTACCGGTGATCGGAAATGAGCCCATCCCGTTGACAGCAATGTTAACTGTTCCTTCAAATGTTTCTCCGTCAAGTTTAAGATCAAATTCCACTTCAATCATCTGTCCTCCTGCTTCCATATCAAAGGTGAATGAAACATCATTTCCATCCAGGACTATATCCTCAAGAGTCGTGTTGCCATTGATATTTTGGCCATGAATGGTGCCTGTTAGAATTCCATCGTTGTCTATAAAATCAAATTCCCCTTTTTCTCTTTGGTCAGGTATGTCAACTTCAAATTCCCACTTACCTTCCAGGCGTCCAACTGCTGCAGGCTCTGAAGGTTTCCCGCCTGTTTTTTTCTTCTCTTTGATTTCATAAGCGTATAAACCTCCTTCCACAATCATGTATTTGATCGCTGCTTCTTTTTCAAAAAGTGGTTTTGTGGACACAATGAGATTTGCCATTTTTCCAACCTCAACTGTACCGCAGTATTTTTCAATACCAAGTAAACTTGCCGGTTGAGTTGTCAATGCCATCAATGCGGTATCCGCTGAAAGTCCATTGTCAAGCAAGAGAGAAATATTCTTTGAAAAATCACTTGACTTAAGCCTCATGGTGCCAAAAGAAAATGGAATCTTTTCTTTTGCCAAAACCCCAGCTTGTTCATAATACGCTTTTAGGCTTTCTGCTCTTTTCTTTTCAAATGCTTCTTTCTCCGGATCAATAGCAATTGTATCCAATGTTTTTGTATCCAGACTATCCTTAGCCTTCTCCTCAGCTTCAGTTTTTCCTTCTTTCACCTCCGTCTTCGCATCAGTCTTATCCTGGGGAAGCCAAAGCGACAAGACCAAAGGAATACTTTCAGCTTTG
>DASXWI010000152.1:0-2198 GCA_036503755.1 Saprospiraceae bacterium
ATGTCGAATTATTGCAAGACGGTTCTATGCTTGTCTCCGACGATCATGCCTATTGTATCTATCGCATCACCTATTCCGGGAGCAACTAACATGGAAAAGTAAAATCATGCCACTTAATGCAGTTTTCAACTAAGCATGGCAAATAAGTATACTTGGAAAGAAGAATCTTGCCGCTGGATGGAGTTTTCTCCGCCAGCACTAGCAGGATTGGAGTTTTTCAAGCCGAAAGCGAATAATATTTTTCACTTTTCACTTTTCACTTTTCATTCTTCACTCTTCACTCTTCACTCTTCACTTCCCTATGCCCTATGCCCTATGCCCTCTGCCTTTGCTCAGCTCTTTACAAGTCTCCGAGCTGAGGGCGGATGATGATCTCTTCCACAACGGAAGATACACCCATGCGAGTACAGGCTACAACCGCCTCAGCGACATCTTCAGGAGGCATTAGCCTGGCGGGAGGATAAGGTGCATTTTCCCATGATGCTGACCAGGTAGCTCCCGGCATAATCGACGTTACTTTAACACTATAAGGTTTCATTTCTTCACGAAGTATCCTGCTGAAACCAAGGAGGGCAAATTTGCTGATCGTGTAAGCACCGCCATTTGGATAGGCTACAATACTGGCAATAGAACAAATATTGATGATCTGTCCCTGTTGTCGATTCATCATTCCTGGCAAAATATTTCGTGTAAGATGGTAAGGTCCATAAAGATTGACTGCCATCGTTTCTTCAAGTGTACCATCTGCTTCCCCATGCGCAGAACCCGGGAGAAATACACCGGCATTATTGATCAGCAAATCAATCACTGGCCAGGCCTCCTGGATGGTTTTGCTATAAGCCAGCGTTTCTTCTTTCTTGCTGAAGTCCACCACATGAATTAGGCATTCCCTATCCGGAAATTTCTGATGCACCTCATTCTGTAACGCTTTCAGGTCATCCATGTTCCTACTTGTCGCAGCAACATTCCATCCCTCAGCAGCCAATGACATAAGCACCGCTTTACCTATCCCTTTTGTTGCACCTGTGATTACTGCGTTCATAAGCTGTCAGCTATTTGATTTTTTTAGCTACCAGCTACCAGCTACCAGCTACCAGAATGTTGTTCTTCATTTTTCAATCTTCACTTTGCATTGCTCCTTGCTACTTGCTCCTTGCTCCTTGCTCCTTGCCCCATGCCCCATGCCCTCTGCCCCTCTCACTATCTCACGCCTCCACAAAGGTAATTTTCCCAAGGTGAAAGAATGAAATCCCCAGCTATCCATCCTATAACTTACATTTACCTTACTAATCAGGCAAAAGAATGAATATTGCGTTTGTAGAGCATCTTGGCAAGTTCCTGGTTTGGATGAAACTGGTCTTCTCCAAACCTGAGAAAATGTGGATGTATTGGAAGGAGACCATGCGCCAGATGAACGATATCGGCATTGGTTCCTTGATCATTGTTATGCTGATATCCACTTTTATGGGAGCTGTTATGGCTGTTCAAATCAGCTATCAGCTTGGCGGCCAGCTGATTCCAAGATATTATGTTGGTTACCTGGTCAGGGATATCACGATCATAGAATTGGCCCCAACGATTACCTGTCTTGTTCTCGCGGGTAAGGTTGGATCCAATATGGCTGCTGAAATAGGGGGAATGCGCCAGAAGGAACATATTGATGCTATGGAAATCATGGGTGTCAATACCTCAGCCTTCCTGGTGATGCCTAAAATTATTGCTGCGGTTTGTGTGGTCCCACTTTTGGTTTCTGTTGCGGCCTTAGTAAGTATCCTGGGCGCTTTTGCAGCAGCTGTACCTACAGGCCTTTTTACCGCAGCTGAATATATTGAAGGGATAAGGGCGTTCCTTGAACCTTTTAACGTATTAATCATGTATGTCAAGGCGGTTGTATTTGGTTTTATACTTGCTGCTATTTCCTGCTACCAGGGCTATTTTGTCAAAGGAGGTAGCATCGAACTTGGAAAAGCTAGTACAGCAGCTGTCGTAATGAGCAATATTGCCATCCTGATAGCTGATTATCTCATCGCAGTACTTCTTACATCATGATCAGGGCAGAAAAAATATATAAATCATTCGGTGATCAGGAAGTATTGAAAGATATCAACCTGACATTTGAAGCCGGTAAAACCAACCTCATTATTGGTCGAAGTGGTGCCGGCAAAACGGTTTTGCTTAAAATCCTCGTGGGCCTTTAT
>DASXWI010000153.1:0-5675 GCA_036503755.1 Saprospiraceae bacterium
GCATGTCTGGCATCAGTATTCCATGGCTGTTTTTTATTAATACACTTATCCTCATCTCTGCAGGTTATAGCATCGAACAATGCCACAACTATTTTAAACTTCGTCTTGAAAAACGTACCATTCGATGGGGCTACGTCACTATCATCCTAACCTTACTCTTCCTGGGCATGCAAGGTGTAGCATGGTATCGCTTGCTGACTGATCAGATCACACCGGGATCATCAGGAGGACATGGGTACCTCTATGCGATTTCCATCTTACATTTTTTGCACGTGGGTGCTGGCATTCCATTTTTGCTTCGGCTAGTTGTCCCAATTCATGTTGGATATCACCAGGGTAATGCATCGTTGTTCTTTATTGACGATCATATCAAACGAAAGCTCAGGCATACGATATGGTATTGGCATTTTATCGATATTGTCTGGATATGTCTCATGATCGTGTTCCTTGCAGGAACGATTGTTTAAAGCATAGGGCATTAAGAATGGCTTCGCCATTCTTAAAAAACATCATGTTAAGCGTCGATTGTTTCTATGTTTGTGCGTCTGCAAAAATCCGTTTTGCAAAAATTCGATGGGCTACACCCATCGCTATCTTATAACAGCCTTTCAGGCCTGGAAAAATTTTTCATTTTTCTTTTCATTTCCATTCTTCACTTTTCACTCTTCACTATTCACTCAATACGTGTTTGCTCTGGCGGAGAATCACTGTCTCTGGACCGGTCATATCAATGACTGTAGATTCCTCCTGTTCCATACCTTCTTCGATGATGATAAAGGCGACTTGCTTTTCATGCTGACGGATCAGGAGATCGGCATCCGAGAAAAATGGGGCTATCTCATCTTCATTGATAACCGAACTTACAAGCAATGGCATGTCCAACTTGCTCATGACGGATTTCATCACCGGATGATCAGGGATGCGGAGACCGAGTGTTTTTCTTTTATTCTTAAGGAAAGAGGGCGCCCTGTTTCCGGAATTTAGAATGAAGGTAAATGGTCCGGGTAGGTTACGATTGAGGAGTCGGTATACCGGTGTATCCCATTGCGTAAAATAATGGGAAGCCTGGCTGAGATCACGACAGACGATACTCAACAGTGCGTCTTTCGGATCAAGATGTTTGAGTCGGCACAAGTGTTCAAAACCGGCCTTCTGATCGGACAATGCACAGTATGCATAAACAGTATCCGTTGGAAGAATACCTACTTTGCCATGCATGAGGCAATCCACGACAAACTCAATATCATCAGGATGTAATCCGTAAGGTTGGGCTTCAATAATCATAAAGAGTTGCGTATGTCGGATGCCGGCTCGGATGCAATAGCCTTTGCCCATTTAAAAAAGAGATGCATGGCCTCCATCTTTTCGTTGTCCAAAGGATAGGAGATATTATGGAGCAGGTAAGCGATCTGCCAATCGGCTAAACCACTCTGACCAGACTTAATAAAAGCCATTCCACTCTTAAATGCGTCATCAAGTAGATGCATGACATCATCCGGAATCCCTGGCCTCGCAATCCAAACAGCAAAAACCATAGGCTTTCCTGTGAGTTCTTTCCAGGCAGCCGCCAGGTCATACTGATATGCGTAATGTCCTGCATTTGCAAAAACTTTATCGCCGATCATTAGACATGCTTCAGGCATAGAAGAATCAGCATCCGTATAATACTCCCATTCTTTCTTCCACCATTGCGAAGCCAGAATCTGTAGCAAGAGATTAGATGTCCGGGAATGATCATCAAGCTTGATCTTGGTAATTTTTTCAAGTGGAACTTTGCTCAACAACTTAACTGTGCCTACAGAGCCATCAGCTCCAATGCAAAAATTACCTCGGATTTCATGTGGAGGCATTTCTTCCAAAGCCCCAACAGGACAAAGACTGATGTCTACATCTCCTTGTTCAAAAAGTCTTGCACATTGTGCGGGCGTAACGCTACAGACTTCAAAGCGATCATCCAGCTGCAAGTGCTTTATCCCCAATGAAAAAGGAAGCGTGTTGAGATATTCTACAAGAGCAATACGATATTTCATCCGTGGAAATCAGTTTAAGATGGGCAGCGGAACATACCCTTTATATTCATCATCTTCCGCAAAGGTTGCTTCACTCCAATCTTTTAGCTCATGGTACAAGGTATCCCTTTCTACAGGAATCCTGCCCGCATTTTTTATGAGGCTTACCAATTCATACGTGTTCATTGCAGGATGTTGTTCCTCTGAACCGGCCATGCTGTAAATCTTTGTTGTATCATCTATGGTTCCGTCAAGATCGTCTACGCCAAATGACATTGATACCTGTGCCATATGTCTTCCTAACATCGGCCAATATGCCTTGATATGGTCAAAGTTGTCAAGGTAAATACGACTCACCGCATACATCTTTAAATCTTCAACAACTGTAGATTCGGTGAGATAGGACATCTCATTATCCTTGTTCCTGAATTTAAGGGGTATAAATGTCTGAAAGCCACCAGTCTGATCTTGCAACTCGCGTAACCTGCGCATGTGATCTACACGATGTTTATATTCTTCAATATGACCATATAGAATAGTCGCGTTTGATCGTTTGCCGGCTTGGTGCCAGAGTTCATGAATTCTCAGCCATTCATCCCCTGTGCATTTATCTGCTGCTATCTGCTCACGGATTTCAGGATGGAAAATTTCTGCACCACCGCCTGGAAGACTATCTACACCAGATTCAACTATACGTTGGATACCTTCTTCATACGTCACTTTTGCTTTCTTAAAAATATAATGGTATTCGACAGGTGTAAGTGCTTTGATATGCAATTCAGGGCGGTGTTCTTTTATCTTCTTAAATAGGGTGCAATAAAAATCAAGATCATATTGTGGCAATACACCTCCAACAATGTGGACCTCAGTTACCGGTTGTCCATCATATTTTTTGACAATGTCGAGCATCTGATCCATCGTGTATTCCCATCCCTCTCCCCTATGTTTAATCAGCCTGGAATATGAACAGAATTTACAAGTGTAAATACAAACATTGGTAGGTTCGATATGAAAGTTGCGGTTGAAAAAAGTCTTGTTCCCATTTTTCCTGGTTCTCACAAGGTCAGCAAGCAAACCCAATAAAGAAAGAGATGCTTGCTCAAACAATATCAACGCATCTTCATCGGAGATCCTGACACCATCAATGACTTTTTGTTTAATACGCTGGAGAGCGTCCGAAAGTACTTCATCCTCCAGAAGGCCACTTAGTATTTCCGGGTCGGTATAGTTTTCACTCATGATTTTACAAATATCGCAGGATTTCTTCAGCCTTTTCCTTGTCTGCAGGTTGCTGGGTTAGAATTCCCTCTCTTTCTTTAATATGTGAAGCAGAAAAATCCTGTCCCCATAATCGCTGAACAATATCGCTGGTTTCCTCGGTGGAATAAAAGTGAATGGTCTTGTCTAACGAAGTATTGGT
The DNA here is from genome assembly GCA_036503755.1 of Saprospiraceae bacterium. Lineage (GTDB taxonomy): Bacteria > Bacteroidota > Bacteroidia > Chitinophagales > Saprospiraceae > Opimibacter. The sequence continues at coordinate 3,430 of DASXWI010000153.1, forward strand.
TCTACTATTCTCAGTTGCTGCAACAAAACGGCCATGGTATAATGCGGGAAATATCTTCAACTTCATCCCTGACCCGTGCAGACTATGAATGAATATCACTTGAGCATGTCGGATCAGATCTATCATTTTATCCTGTGTAACATCCGGCTCCCTCGTAAGGTTTGGAAATCGGGTCAATTTCTCTTCAAAGGCTTTACTTCCAGATCTTCCTGCAACGATTACAGGATAAATCTCCTTTGACGCAATCTTTTGTAACAAATCCAGGATGGCTTCCTGGTTGATCCCAAGGGAAAGGTCGCCCTGGTATAGAATATATTGTCCTCTTCCCTGGAGAATATCCACCTTGGAAAGTCCATGAAATGGAGGCAATAACTTAGTCTGGACACCCTGGCTGGCATACCAATCTGCATCTGTTGGTGAAATCGGAAAGACCATGTCAAAAGATTTTGCCAATGTGCTTTCATAATCCTTCAGACATAGCGCCTCTCGCTGATAGATCAATGCCTTAAATCCTTTGGTATGCCTTGCCAGCTCGTCGTAATATTGTTGTTCGATGTTGTGTGCTCTCAACAACAATTTCCTCGACTTTAAGGAAGGTACAAACGCAGTTGTATGCATCCCTTCAAACAGGATAGGATGGTTATCCTTTGTGAGGTTTTCAAATAGAGCCGGAATTTTTCTTGATGCGACGATATAAGGTTGACTTTTCATTAGGAGTGCAGACCAAACGGCTCTCGGATAATAATGAACATCAGTTGCAACTTCCTTTAATATTGGCTGAGGATCAAACATGCCGTATACAAAGCAATGCAACCTGATCGAAACACCGCATTCCTTTAACGCCAGGATTCTGTTCCATACATCTATCGCCCCACCATAATGAGGGGGAAAAGGCACCGCGAAGGTTACAATGTGAAGGTCGGCTTTGGCCATTTTTTAAACGTATCCTGCCGATGGATGGTTGAATAACAGCAGATTAGATATCCTTCATTCCCCGGCAAGGAATGATGTTTTTCCTAATGAATAATTCGTTTTGGTATGTAAAATTAATCTTACCTTTCTCAAACCCAAGTATCCTGATTTGACGGATTTTCCTGTTGCTTTTCAAGGGATGAATCCAGGGACTTTTGCAAACAAAATCTTTACCCTGATGCAAAGATGCTTTTTCATAGCTGGATTGTTCATGTTGTCTTTTTTTCCGGTTTTTCTTTCAGGCCAAATTGCCATACGAGGAGAAGTTTTTGATGACCTCACCGGAGAACCTATTATCGGTGCTAATATTGTTATACAAGGGACAACCCAAGGTACAGTCACTGATTTTGATGGCCATTATAAATTGTTGTCCGAACTTCCTTATCCCATAACGCTGGTCATTTCGTTTACTGGATACGAACCAAAATTAATTGAGGTTACAGAAGAAAATCTATTCAACCGTACCCGACTTGCTGAGGCAACTATTCTTATTGAAACCATCCAGGTGACCGGGAGCCGAATTTCAGACAAACAAAAAGAATCACCGCTGACTGTTGAATCACTTGATCTTGCGGCCATCAAAGCTACACCAAGTCCCAACTTTTACGATGGTCTTGGTGCATTGAAAGATGTAGATATGACAACGGCAAGTCTCGGGTTCAAGGTGATTAACACCAGGGGATTCAATTCCACGAGCCCGGTACGATCACTGCAAGTTATAGATGGTGTAGATAACCAGGCACCAGGATTAAATTTTTCGTTAGGAAATTTTCTTGGCTCTTCAGAACTCGATGTACTGAAAGTGGATATCATCGTTGGTGCAAGCGGTGCCTATTATGGTCCGAATGCATTCAACGGCGTCATCAGTATGGAAACTAAAAATCCTTTCATTCATAAAGGTCTTGCAGGTATGGTCAGAATGGGTCAACGTAATCTATTGGAAGGCTCATTTCGATATGCAGACGCATTAAAGAATAAGGAAGGAAATGATGTCTTTGCTTATAAACTCAATTTTTTCGCGATGCGTGCTGATGATTGGGAAGCTGAGAATTATAGCCAGGTTACGGAAGCACGCAAAATAGTACCGGACGACAACCCGGGGAGATATGATGCGGTAAATATTTATGGTGATGAATATTACGAACTTGCTGATGTAACTAATGCCGGTAATCATTTAGTTTCTGACCCTGGTATTGGTACTTTTTACCGTACCGGGTATAAAGAAATAGACCTCGTGGATTACGATACAAGGAATATAAAAGCCAATGCTGCAT
>DASXWI010000154.1:0-20842 GCA_036503755.1 Saprospiraceae bacterium
GTTGATAAGCCAGGCGCAGATGCTGAAAAGATTAAAGAAGAATTATCGAGGATGAATCTTCTGGTGGAAGATTGGGGTGGAAAAATACAATCAGCCGATATCTCCGCTAAAAACGGATCAAATGTTGACCTGCTGCTGGAAAAAATTATTCTCGAAGCAGATATGCTTGATCTGAAAGCTAACCCTGATGCATTAGCATCCGGAACAGTAATCGAAGCCTCTCTTGATAAGGGACGTGGATACGTTACCAAATTACTTGTACAAAAAGGCTCACTAGCGATATCAGACATTATCGTTTGTGGTGAATACAGCGGTAAAGTGAAAGCCATGTTTAATGAACGTGGTAAGAAAGTAAAAGAAGTAGGCCCTTCTGCCCCGGTACTTGTACTTGGACTGAATGGTGCTCCTCAGGCGGGTGAAAAATTCCGTGAATTTGAAAGTGAACAGGATGCACGCTCTGTAGCTGCTTATCGTGGACAGATCAATCGAGAACAAACCAACAGGGCCAGCAAACGAATTTCACTTGATGAAATCGGACGTCGTCTCGCATTGGGTAGTTTCAAAGAACTTAACCTCATCATCAAAGGTGACGTGGATGGATCTATCGAAGCTATGGCCGATTCGCTGGAGAAATTGTCTATCGAACGTATTAAGGTTAATATCCTCCACCAGGCGGTGGGTCAGATCGTTGAATCTGATGTTCTGCTTGCTTCTGCATCGGATGCGATTATCATCGGCTTCCAGGTTCGTCCATCACTGGCGGCAAGGAAACTGGCAGAGAAAGAAGGTGTCGAGATCAAGTTGTACTCTATTATCTACGAAGCGATCAACGAGATCAAGGCTGCTATCGAAGGGATGCTCGAGCCGACCAAAGAGGAGAAGATTCTCGGACAGGTTGAGGTGCGCGAAGTATTCAAGATCAGCAAGGTGGGTACAGTTGCCGGATGTTTTGTGCTGGAAGGAAAAGTTACACGTAACAGCCTTATCCGCGTGATCCGTGATGGTATCGTGATCTATCCGACGAAAGAGAACACCCATGGTGAACTCTCTACACTCAAGCGTTTCAAAGATGATGTCAAGGAAGTCAAGGCTGGAATGGAATGCGGTTTGACGATCAAGAATTATAATGATATCAAGGTCAGCGATATCGTTGAGGTCTATGAGATCAATGAGATCCGCGGAAAACTCGATTCCTGATCCACATCTTTCAAAGCAAAGGTTTGACGCCCTCCATCGGTGGCTTGAAGAGAATGTGCTGAAATACAATCATCCGTCTTTTATAGCGGATGATCCTATTTCTGTTCCTCATCGATTTTCAAAACTGCAGGATATAGAGATCGCCGGTTTTTTCGCGGCGATCATGGCATGGGGACAGCGAAAAACCATCGTGCGGAAAGCGAATGAGCTGATGAGCTTGATGGATGATGCTCCGTATGATTTTATCATGCATCATGTTGAGCATGATCGTAAACCTCTCACTTCATTTAAGCACAGAACGCTTCAACCCGATGATATTCTCTATCTCGTGGAGGTGCTTCAGCAATACTATTCAAACCATACAAGTTTGGAACAAGCTTTCGCAGATCATCTAACTAGGGAAGATGAGGATGTTTATCATGGATTGACAGGTTTTTATAAAATGGTTTTCGATCAACCCTATATTCTGGAAAGAACCAGGAAACACATTGCTACGCCGGAAAGAAAATCAAGTTGCAAGCGTCTGAACATGTACCTGAGGTGGATGGTGCGTTCAGACAGTAACGGAGTTGACTTTGGTTTGTGGAAAAAGATTTCTCCCTCACAGTTAGTTGTCCCACTTGATCTCCACGTTGGAAATGTAGCACGACGTTTGGAACTTTTAAAAAGACCCGTCAATGACTGGCAAGCTGCAAAAGAATTAACGCTTCAACTCAAACAGTTTGATGCTGCAGATCCGGTGAAGTATGATTTTGCTTTATTTGGATCAGGAATTAATCCGTAGGATCGGATGATTTCAAACCATATGCCAGATCACCAGCATCTCCAAGACCAGGGACAATAAAAGACTTAGCTGTTAATTCTTCATCTTCAGCACAAATCCAGATCGTGGCGTCAGGATATTCAATCCCTACATATTCAAGTCCAGCAGTAGAAGCGACTACTGTAACGATATGTACCTCCCTAGGTTTTCCATATTCAGCATGGAGTGCCTTTAATGTTTTTACCATACTTGAACCAGTGGCTAACATCGGATCACATAAGATCAGGACTTTGTCCTGGATTTCCGGACTGCTGATATATTCAAGACTGATTTCAAAGGTTCCGTCTTTATGATGTTTACGATAAGCGGAAACAAAGGCATTTTCAGCATTTTCGAAAATCGATAAGAGCCCTTCATGCATCGGAATACCAGCGCGGAGAATTGTAGCCAGAACAATCTTATCCTTCAGTTTATAACATTCGGCTACACCCAGGGGAGTCACCGTACTGACGCTTTCATACTGAAGTACTTTACTGATTTCATAACCCATGATTTGCCCAAGACGCCTCAGGTTCAACCGGAACAATGGCGGATTGAGCTGTGTGGTTTCATCCCGCAACTGTTGCAGATAATCGTTTGTTATTGAAGGTGTTTTCGAAAAATTATGGACCACGTGTACGGTATTGTTAGAGACCAAGATAGTAAAAGCCTTAGGAAGGCGGTCCGGTTGGGCGTGGTTTTTTGTCAAATTGGCGGCTCAGCCCGGAAATTTGGTAAAACCAATAAAAATTCCCCCTATCTTCCCAATGTGAAACGCCATTTTACAAAGTTTCTGGTGGTATTGCTGTGCATCTCAGGTTACTCTCTAACCTATGCCCAATCTGTTGTGCAGCCTAAGCAACTGGATTACAGTTCCATGGGCATTCTCTACCAAAAGGAAAAAGTTTTCGAAATCAGGCCCCATACCAATGGCGGTGCGATTTCCATGCAATTCGGCAAGATCAAGACCTTTTACAAAACAAACTTTCACCAGTTTGATATAGGCTATATCAAGCATCCAAAAGAATACAGACAATCCGTCACCTTCAATTCGAGTAATCCTTTCGCGCGGACATCAAACAGCTACACGTACGGCAAACAGAATTATTTCATGGTCTTACGTGGGGGTGTAGGAAAGAAAATATACTTGTCTGAAAAGGCAAAACGCAAAGGAGTCGCTGCAGGAGTAAGTTATGAAGTAGGACCTTCCATCGGTCTGCTGATTCCATACTATCTTAAACTGTCAAGACTTGAAGAAAACGGTTTCGAAGATTATGTGTCTACCGAACGTTATTCCGAGTCAAACAAAGATGTGTTCCTCGACAATTCAAAAATCATAGGCCCGGCTTCCTTCTTTCACGGCTTTGGTCATCTCACAGCGATGCCAGGATTACATGGTAGATTAGGGGGACACTTCAGCGTAGGTGCCTTCGACAAATATGTAAAAGCTTTCGAAATGGGCGTCATGGTGGATGCTTATTTTGAGCCTGTTCCCATCATGATCGTCGAAAACAATTCTCCCGTTTTTATCAATGCTTACCTTTCTTTCCAGCTCGGCAAGCGGCTTTAGGCAAGGAGCAAGGAGCAAGGAGGCATATCGTAACGAAGTGGAGATCCCACTATGCAGTGAAGCCATAAAGCGGGAGGGCATAGGGCAATATGCAATAGGCAATAGGCAATAGGCAATGAGCAATATGCAAGGAATTAAGTTGGCCAATTAAAACAATTGCGTAGCAAATGTTTTAAAATGCACAATGTTAAGCTTAAGTTCACTTAAGCTTTCGCGTCATCAAATTTTAATTTGATTTTGATAATAACCACTGCTAACTGCTAACTTATCACTGCTAACTCCTTACGCCTTGCTCTTTGCTTTTGTAAAAAACCAATACAGCGGTGCACCAGAAAGTATCAGCAACAAACCGAGAATTGCTTCTCGCGGCTGCGTGATAAATGTATTCACAAGTAAACCTATGCAGAAGAGAATAAAAATAGCTGGAATGAAAGGATAACCCCAAACCTTATAAGGCCGGTGAGCATCTGGCATTTTTTTCCGGAGAATAAACACACCTACAGCTGTTGCACCATAGAAGATGAAAACAGCAAATACAACCATGTCCGTCAACTGATCGAAAGAGCCTGAGAATACCAGAAGACAAGCCCACAAGCATTGTATCCAGATTACATTGGCAGGCACATGGGATTTATTCAGTTTGGCCATAAAACTGAAAAATAAATTTTCACGCGCCATAGCATAATAAGGACGTGCACTTCCATAGATGGTCGCATGTGTACAGCCGAGCGTTGTTACCAGGATGAGGATGGAAATGAACGTAACTCCTCCGGTGCCCCAAAATGCCTTGATCACTTCGATCGCAGCCACTTTGTTGCCTGCAGTATGTATTGCTTTCAAATCCTCAATCGGTAGTATTGACATATAGGTAATGTTGACTACCAGACAAATTACAATGACGAGCGAAACCCCAAGTGCAATTCCTTTTGGAATATTTTTATTGGGCTCTTTGATTTCACCACCAATAAAGCCGACGGAAGACCAACCCTGGTAAGCCCAGAAAGCTGCGAGCATTGCCGTGAACAATGCACTTATAGTCACAGGCTGATTTACGGGTGTAGTGAACTGAAAACTTCTGCTGATATCGGATTGACCGCTGGTCAATCCGAAGATGACTATAATGGCCAGGCCGAGATACACCATCCAGAGGATAATGTTGCTGAGACTGGCACCAGATCGAATACTTCGGGTATTGACCAGGCTTAAGATGACGATCAAAGCAACAGCGGTAAGCTTTGTACTCAGATCTGCAAATGGATAAAAGACTCCACCCAGGGACACTTCACTCAAATGTGGTAAAACTGGAGGTACATTGACAATGGATTGAAGCGATTGCGCAAATACATAAGCCAGCGAAGAAATCGCAGCCGTCTGGATCACTGAAAAATTGGACCAGCCAAACATGAAAGACAGAAAACGGTTGTAGATTTTTTTGAAGTAAGAATATTCACCTCCAGTATCCGCAAGCATTCCAGCAATCTCTGCATTACTCAGCGCGCCAAACATTGTGACGACACCCCCCAGTATCCAGGCCACGAGTACCCATCCCGACGAATTGAGTTGATCAGCCATCGGGGCGACTTTCTTATATACACCGGACCCGATAATATTGGCCACAATAAACACGATGACGTAGCCTAATCCAAGTGAACGGATCAGGTGAGAATTGGAAGTTGAACTCATGTGAGAAGCTGAAGTGGAAATGAAGTAGTCCGGTAAATGTAATGAATCCGATTTACTCTGATCAATGCTTATGCCTGCGTTTTTTGGTCATACCACCGATCGTGTCTTTCACGCTATGCATCACCATAAATGCGTTTGGATCGATTATGTGTACTGCTTTCTTTAGCCGGCTAATCTCAAGACGCGTGACAATCGTGTATAGAATGTTTATATCATATTGTTTTTGTCCTGTTTTTCCAAATCCACGTTCACCTTTGTACACCGTTACACCATAATTGAGTTCATGCGCAATCATTTGCCGGATTTCTTCCATTTTGATGGATACAATCGTAACCCCGGTATATTCCTCGATACCTTCCAATAAAAAATCAACGGTTCTCGAAGCGGACAGGTAGGTGAGCATAGCATAGAGCGCTGTTTCAATCGTGAGCATATATGCCGCGAAGGAAAAAATGATCACGTTCACCACCAAAATAACGTCACCAATCGTTACACCTAACCTTCGGCTTAATGAAAGTGCCAGGACTTCCGTCCCATCAATGACAGCTCCACCACGTATAGAAAGCCCGATACCGGTGCCGAGGAAGAATCCTCCGAAAATAGCAATGAGAAGTTTATCTGTAGTAATGACCGGGTAGTGGACAAATTCAACAACAAGAGCGAGACCGATGATTGCGAGAACAGCTTTGATCGTAAAATTCCTTCCGATGACTTTAAATCCAAGAATTAAAAATGGAAGGTTGACCAAAATCAGGAGGATGGAAAGGGATATGCCAGTGAGTTCACCTATTAATAATGAAATACCGGTAGCACCTCCATCAATAAAATTATTTTCGAGTAAAAACCCTTTTAATCCAAATCCTGCAGAAAAGATCCCAACCACGATCAGCGAAAAGTCTATCGCAAACCCCTTGGCAACAAGTTTTAATTCGTACCACCCCTTCGCCACGTCATAGCTGGAATATTCCTGGGCCTCTCCATCTTGTTTAGGATTGAGAATAGTCCGAATAATAAACCTGCTCAGTCTTTCTTTCATGAAAAATATGGAATTGCGTGATCGCAACTAAGATAAAAAGATATATCAGAACCAAGTTTTACAGGAATGATACAAAAGGGATAACAGCATCAGGCTGTCTATTTTTCTTCAGGATCCTTGTGTCTGAGTTCCCTGTATTTGCTTTGCGCAAGCTTATACAGTATAGGAAGGACAGAAACGAAGATAATGCCCACGACAATTAACTCAAGGTCATCTGTGAGGTCGTAATTAAACTGGCTAAGCAGCAACTGATGCAAGTATCGTCCGGCAAGCATCATGCTGAAAACCCAAACGAATGCACTGACGATGGAGATAAAGGAGAATTTTTTCTTATCCATCTGAACGATCCCTGCGACAATAGGTGCAAATGTTCGAACGAATGGAAGGAAACGGGCCATGAATATGGCGCTGGCTCCATGTTCTTCATAAAAGATCCGGGCTTGTTGCAGATATTTCTGTTTGAAATACCAGCGGTCTTTCCAGCTATACATAGCCGGTCCTATTTTTTTACCAAACCAATATCCCACCTGGTTGCCCAGGATAGCGAATATGGAAATGAGTACCATGATTAAAACAAACGGAACATTGAAAAAACCCGCTTCAAGCTCACGCCACATAATTCCAGAAACGAAAAGCAAGGAATCGCCAGGAAGGAAGAAGCCCATAAATAGGCCGGTCTCCGCAAATACGATCAAGAGAATGATCCAGACCCCCCCATGTGCAACATACCATTGCGGCTGAAGGAGTGAATGCCAGTCGAAATCAGTCATCTATGATCTATTGATTAATTCAGTGGAGGGGCGCAATATCTTAAATGTTATCGGGATTTTCATGTTTTGCTACCCGGGATTCATAAACAACTAATTGTCACCGGGGTTGTCATTACACCCAATTTATTCACATAAAATCTTTTCGATCAGACAATGAATGGAATAATCGCCTTACGCTCAGGGGGATAATCTGGAAATTTTTCTTTGTACCAGCGATGATGTGATAGAGCCCTGGGTATGAGATTGGCTGATGTCCATATAAAAAACGTCCAGGCCGGTAGATTCCAGCATAATATTGCAAAACCAAGCCACTCCAGTAATTCTCCGGAAAGATTTGGGCAGCTTACATGTTTGAAAAGTTGTGACCTGGGTATCACATAATGTGTTTCATTGGGCTTACGGAGATGGATCAATATATCGTCAGCTTTCCAATTGATGACAAGACCTGTTATAAAAAATGCTAACCCGATAATGAACCGAATGTCTGAAAACCAGGTAGAAGGATAATCCGCAAACTGATAAAAATAATAGCCGAGGGCAAATCCATTCATCAAATTGAAAATGACGGCTGAACCAACAATAACAATCGGCATAGATTTTCCTTTTGTATGTAGGCGTAGCGGAAAAATAAACGTGCGATTGATGTAATGGAGACAAAACAAACCGATCATCGTCCAGGTCACCGCAGTTTGTCTGTCAAACGAAGAAAAAACAAAGAAGAGAAAAACAACCAATACAGTTGCTTCCATGATGACCCAGCCAAGTTTGTTGTTAATCTGTGGACCCCAGCCTCTTGTTGTATGCCGGCCATAAGGGGCAGTGATTTTTAATAGTAGCAAAAAAGTAATCAAGCCAATACCAATCCAACCATAGAGGATCAACTGGTATGTCTCGTATGAGAGAACGGGAATATTCATAAAGTAAGGTGAGAATGCTTCTTGATCAATATGCAATAGACTCAACCAAGATATCCATTTTTGCTAAACCAGGTACAAGTATCTATAACAGTTTCTTTCAATGGTCTTGGGTTATACTTTAATTCAGTCCGGGACTTATCAATAGTAATAAAACGGTTGCCTTCTGTTACGGCTACAATTGCTTCGTGTGTATATAGTGGTTCTTTTCCAGTGATTCTGCTCGCAAGCAAGATGAAAGGAATGCCAGTATAAGCGAGATAAGGATTTATAACAAATGGATTTCGTTTTTTACCTCCTGCTTCAGTGACCATGCTGTACAGGTCTTTAAGATCAGCCCATGAGCCACCGAGTATATAGGCGTGACCGCTTCGACCCATTTGCAAACCATTGACTACAGCATTGGCTACATCACGGCCGTCGCAAAAATCAAAACCACCTTTAAACACGAATGGAAGTTTGCCTGAACACATCTGGATGATTGCATTTCCAAGTTTGGAAGGTTTGAAATCAAATGGACCCATGATGGATGTAGGGCACATCGCTAAAACCTCCATTTGATCAGAGGCATAAGACAATGCGATTTGTTGGCTATCCCTTTTCGATCGGTCATACGCAAAGCAACGATCATCCACAAGCGCCCTTGTCTCATCCAGTCGCTCTTGTGTAGGGGATTGATTGAACGCATGGATAGAACTGATATGGATCACTCGTTTGATTCCTGATGCTTTCGCAATTTCCATCACCAGCTTTGTCCCTTCTACATTGACCTTATGGACCAATCCACCCTTACTGCCTGCAAGAGATATAAGTGCAGCGCTATGAATTAAACCATCACAACCTTCCATCAATTTCTGTAAGGCAGACTGATCTGCTAAATCACCTTTAATGATTTCGATAGGTAGTCCTTCAACGGCTCTAAGATCATTCCCCCTTGCCAATGCTTTTACAACATACCCTCTTGCAAGCAGTTCACGAACAATGAGATTGCCCAAATGCCCGGTGGCTCCAGTGACAGCGATGTTTTTCAAATGAGTTTTTGAAATTTATACTTTGATTTCAAGATTCTAGTTGTGTTCGCACGGAGGAGAGGGAGGCAGCACGAAGGAAAGGAGGAAATTAATGATAAAGTGGAAGAATTGTAACTTACCTCCGTGTACCTCCGTGTTACCTCTATGTCCTCCGTGAGAAATCATTTCGCGCATGCTTTTCAATTCTGGTTGCGTTCGCACGGGGAAGAAGGAAAATAATGGTTTGACTATGACTTTATAAATCTTGTTGTATAACGGGCATAACCTGAGGTATCCATGAGTTGGAGGATATAAAGGCCTGTTGTCAGTGCTGATGTATCAATTTTTCCATTCAACACAGAACCAGATTGAATATACTGACCTGTCGGCAATATGATTGAATAGGAAAGATCATCCGGATCATTCGAGAGGTATAGAAAATCCTTCACCGGATTTGGATAGACACTCCAATATTGATTTTCAGGAGATTGATCTGCAAGTATCAGTTCATCAAAAAGCCACTCGTAGCAATCGGGATACTCCCTTGCCCAAAACCATTCGCTATGCGCTCCATCGGGTTCGCTGATCAAATACATTTCAGAAGGATCTTGTCCTGCTGATACAAGAGCATCATACATCTGCTCCATATCTTCGATGATTGTAGAACTTTCATTTTCTCCTGCAATAAAATAAACACGTAAGTCCTCTGTGATGCCTTTATTCGAGAGATGGATATAGGAGGAATCAGAAAACCAAAATGCAGGAGAAAAAATCCCGGCCTTTCCAAACACATCCTGGTACTCGATCGCTGTGTACATCGAAATATTTCCTCCCAATGAACTACCCGCTATAGCAGTATATTCTCTTCCGGGCAAAGTCCTGAAGGTGCTGTCGATATGAGGCTTCAAGGTAGTGGCAAGGAAAGTCGCATAGGCTTCACCCTTTCCACCACCGTATCCAGGATTGATCCATGGACTATATTCATTCGTTCGCTCTCCGCCACCATTATCAACGGCTACAACGATTGCGCCATAATCACCCAGGTTAAAAAGCTCATTCATGGATTCATCTACCTTCCATTCGCCGGCAAAACTATAGAAGGCATCAAACACATTCTGGCCATCGTGCATGTAAATGACAGGGTATCGTTTGGAGGTTGAGTTGTAATCGGGTGGTAAGTAAATCCATACTCTGCGAAAGCGATCGAGTTGAGGAATGTAATAATCTTCATCCAGGATCTGCACATTTGGCGTGGCAGTATGTTTTCCAGTGATATCTTCCCATCCATCAATCGTCATTGAATTTTGTTGAGCCCCACCATTATATTGTAAGGTCCGATTTGGACGGAATCCACCGGCAGCGTTTCCTTCAACGGTGGCCCAGCTGCCGCGTGTGAATTTAAATTCTAAAGTGCCGGGGTTAGGAAAGAAGGTGATTGAATAGGTCCCGTTTTGATGATTAGTTAAGGCATATTCCTCGTTTCCAGGATCCCAGTCGTTGAAATTTCCGGCGATATAGATAGTGGAATCAGGTGGGGTGTTGGGAGGGACAGAGGTGACGGTGATCGTGAGCTGGGCATGGATAGAAGCAATGGATACTATCATCCAGAAGCATATCGTCATTGGCACACCAATGCATTTGAATATAGCTCGTGCTGACATTTTGGCGAATTTGATTTGCCAAATGTAGCATAAAAGCCTGCAGCCAGGAAAAGGAAATGGCGGGTAGAACGGACAGGACGCGTCCTGTCCGTTCTACCCGCCATTTCCTTTTCCTTATTATTGAATCTTCAATACCCGCTTAAGAATGATTTGCTCTCCTGAGATCATGGATATAAAATATAATCCATCCTGCATTCCTGTGAGATCAATTGTACTATTTAAAGAAGAATTACTTTGCATTCTTCGTCCATGAACATCATAAACATTGATTGAAGAGTAATTTGATCCTAAGCCTTTTATTTCAATACTACCCGATGTAGGATTCGGATACAACACTATTCCACTTCCATCATTCGGTTCATCCACAGCTACAAAACAAGCCGTGAGTACCTCATCAACAGAATTACATCCGTTTGCATTATTGGAAATGCTGGCAGCACCTCCATTGGCAAGATAGTTACAGAGGCTTTCTACGACACAATTGGAAAGAGATCCGGAATTTTCAATAATTACATCTGTAATGCCTTGCGGATCTACATGCTGAAGGGCACTGATGTCTGCAAGTGCCGCATTATTGAAAATCTGTATAGCTCCATGGATGGATTGCAAGGAATCCAATCCATCAAGAGAGGCAAGATTTTCGTTATTGAACAGTGTCAGATTTCCACCAATGGATGTGAGAGAATCGAGACCAGTTAAATTTCCTAAGGAAGCATTACCGGTGATGATCAGGTTTCTTGAAATGGAATCCAGCGCTACGAGCGAAAACAACGATTGAAGATTTGGATTGCCATCCACTGTTAAATCACCATTAATAAACTCAAGTGAATCCAATCCTTCCATTTGCTGCAATCCACTATTACCTGAAATCGTAAGAAATCCACCAATAGAATCTAAACCCGTCAATCCCGAAATCCCAAGCATGGTCGTATTGTTGAAAATACCCAAGTTGCCACCAACCTTTTCTAAAGAATCAAGGCCGAGTAAATCATCAATGGAGGAGTTTTGAGTGATTGTCAAATCACCACCTACGAAATTTAAGGAAGTAAGACCATGAAGATCCTCAAGTCCTGAATTGGCTCCTATCAGAAAATAACCGAGCACAGAATCTAAACGTAAATCTCCAAAATTGGTCATGTTATCATGGTCTTCTACAATCAAGTTTCCCTTTACCAGGTGTAATCTTCCTGCACCGGATAAATCAGACATGCTTCCGTTCCCTACAATGAGAAAATTATTTTTAACACAATGCAAGGAATCCAATCCTGTCAGGTCAGAAAGGGATCCATTATTTATTAGGTTGAAGTTTCCGATCACAGAATCCAATGCAATCCCAATCAAGTCATTGAGCGCAGGATTGTCTTCTATTTCCACATTGCCACCGACATAAGAAAGTGAATTCAGTCCAAGAAAGTTCTCCAGACTGTTGTTTTCGAGAATGGAAAAATCACCAAATACAGAATCAAGTTTCAGATCACCAATAGTCACCAGGCTGGTATTAGAAGCGATCTGCAGATTTCCATTAATACGATGAAACCGACCGGCACCTGCCAAACTCAAGAGTCCTGAATTTTCAAGGATATCAACACTTGATTTGACACAATGCAACGAATCGAGTCCGGTCAGATCAGAAAGAGATGGATTTAGCTGTATAATCAAATTGCCAATGATGGAATCAACACCAAGGCCTGTCAAAGTTTGGAGGCCTTCATTGTAAAGTATTTCTACATTCCCTGCTGCAAAAGAAAGAGAGTCTAAACCTTCCAGGGATTCCAATACCGGGTTTTCAAGTATGGTAAGGTTTCCACCGATAAATTTTAAAGAATCCAGTGCCTCAATTGTTTGAAGGGAAGGATTTGATGCAATGGCAAAATCACCATAAACAGAATCCAAAGCATTTAATCCTTCGAGACGTTGGAGTTGTCCATTGGCCGTAATGACAAGGTCGCCGCCTACCGAAGTGATGATACCCAATCCATCCAGAAATTGGATATCATTTCCCAGGATGGTCAGGTCTCCGATAATCGCATTGCATCCCGGATAATCTGTCGTAAAATTATCTATGGATGCCTGGGTGCCAAAGATGATTCCATCAGGAAGGCAGGGTTGAATGCCCTGTCCCAAAAGTGAAAAGATCGTACAGCATGTCAGTAATGCGACCAATAAATTGCTTTTCATATCAATTGATTTTGTGTTCCGTGTTTGATGTTTGAAAGTGATCGTGCACAAGGGTGTATAGCCCGATCCTGAAGAAATATATTTCAAATATATAATTTTCTTATGAAGGAAAGTTATATATGAAATTTATTGACGATGCCTCAAAGACCTGTAGATACGTTAAAATTTAGCAAAACGTTTTACGATTCCCGATTTTTCCAGTTGTATCTGGAGGGTGTATATTCCGTCAGGGAGTGATGTCACATCAATTGACTCTTGTGTATGGTTTGGTTGGAGAACCTTTTGACCATGTGTGTCATAAATAGTTATCAATGCAGTTACCTGGTTGAGGCCTTTGATTTCAATTACTCGTGATGTTGGATTTGGAAAAACAGTTATGTCAGGCTCCTGGGCAGGATCTTCAGCTGCCACAATGCATTCTTCCATAATCTGATCATCTGAACTGCATCCATTTGAATTTCCACCTATGTTAGCAGGTCTTCCAATGGTCAGATGATTACAAACGCTGGCAATTGCGCATTCCGATAGCGAATCATTAAACAACATCACAAGGCCAGCCCCAATTTCATCAAGAGCATCCAGACCGGATAGGCTTACCAATCTTTCATTTTTTGAAATATCAAGTACCCCAAATATGGATGAAAGAGAATTTAATCCGTTCAACGCTTTCAAGTTATCATTGAGTTGAATTCTTGCATCTCCTTCAATAGTGGTTAAGGAGCCAAGGCCTTCAAGATGCACTAATGCATCGTTATTGAGAATCTGTAGTTGTCCAACAAATTGTAACAAATCCAATCCAGATAATAGGGTAAGGGAAGCATTGTTATTTAGAATTAATTCAGTCACATTTCGAAGAAATCCTTCATCGGAAGTCAGTGAAACTAAGGAAGCATTTCCGCTAATTTCAAGAATCCCATTAAAAGATTCTGGTAAACGTATGGCAGATAAGTTTTCAAGTCTTGTGTTGGCGGAAATAGTAATATTATTTCCAAAAGAAGTAAGGTTTGCTAAGGCAGACACATTGTTTAATTGTGGATTAAAAATAAGTTCAAATTCAGCCCCGACAGATTCAAGAGCTTGCAATCCATGGAGTGATTTTAGATTGTCGTTAAAAAGTATTTGTAAAGCATCTCCAACTTGAACAAGGTTGTTCAAGCCATCCAGGCTGGGTAAAGTACCATTGCGTTGAATGGTGAGGGATCCATTTACAGTTTGCAGTATGTTAAAGCCGGATAAATTATCCAGAGATTCATTTTCGCTAATGATCAGATTGCCTTTGATAAGGTGGGTATTATCAGTGTTCATCAGATTTTTAAGCCTGGGATTTGTCCGGATTAATAGGTCATCAAGGATGGTGCCCGGTAAAACAAGGCTGGAAATATCCAGCAAATTGTCGTTGTCGGAAATGTTGATTGTAGAACCAAAAGAAATGACATTCTCGATGCCCGTGAGATCTGTCATTTGATCGTTTGAAGTGAGGCTCAAATCATCCCCAATGGAGAATAAACTTTCCAGCCCTGCAAGATTGATCAGTTTCTCATTACTACCAATGATTAATGCTCTTCCAATTTTAACAAGTGAATTTAGCCCATTGAGATTTGAAAGCATAGGGCAATTAGAAATACGAAAAGTCCCCACAATCTCAGTCAGCAATATCATCCCTAGGCCTGTCAATGCTTCATTATTATCAATTGTCAGACTGCCTCCGACCATTTTTAAATTGGAAAGTCCGGATAAATCGTCAAGCTCCTGGTTATCACTTATGGAAAGATTGAATCCAACATGATTTAGGGATTCAAGACCTGATAAAGAAGTTAGATTGGTGGTTTCGTTGATTAAAAGACTTTGGCCTACAGTGATTATTTGATGTAATCCGAGCAGGTTTGTAATATCATGACCCTTAATAATTACAAAACCATCTATCGTTGTACACCCTGGAAAATTGAGATTGAAACTATCAATCTGCCCTTGCCTTGAGAAATGGATTCCATCCGGCAAACAGGTCTGAGCTTGTGGAGCGAAGTGTAGGCAGAAAGCAAGACAATGGAGCAGGAGTACATTTTTCATGGGGCAGAAAATTGGTCCTTCTAAATTAGCGTAAATAGTTGAACAATCAGTCTCCGCATTGAACATGAATTCGATGGAAATCAAAGATTGAAAAATGAATACAGGGCATAAAAAAAGAGGCCTTTGCGGGGCCTCTTTCTATGGATTTGAAAAAACAATTGTTTAATGGATTACCTCGATCTTGCCGGAGCAGGACGATGTATACTGGAAGATCTGCCTCTGCCCATTTTAGGGTTACTCAATCCGGAAGTTCTTTCTGTCATGTCTGCCAATGCTGCACTGATCGGGTAAGGATGTTCATTGATCACCGGAATGGTTTTGGAAATCAATTTCTGAATATCCTTTAATAATGGTTTCTCTTCATAAGAACAAAATGAATACGCCTGACCACTGGCACCTGCTCTTCCTGTTCTACCAATGCGGTGAACATACGTCTCAGGCACTTCTGGCAATTCGTAATTGACCACGTGTGTCAGGTCATCGATATCGATACCGCGGGCGGCAATATCTGTTGCGACCAATACACGTGTCGTTCTATTCTTAAAATTTCTCAAAGCCACTTGACGTGCGCCTTGTGATTTATTCCCATGGATAGCTTCAGACCTGATTCCTGATTTTACGAGGAATTTGACCAGTTTATCCGCGCCATGTTTTGTACGGGTAAATACCAATGCTGTTTTGATGGTTTCATCAGTGAGGATATGTTTCAGCAGGAAGGATTTTGTTTCCTTTTGCGTGAAATAAATATGCTGCTGGATAGCATCTACAGTTGAAGACACTGGAGTTACTTCCACTTTTACAGGATTATGTAATAGTGAATTCGCCAATGCATTGATTTCAGGTGGCATCGTAGCGGAAAAGAATAATGTTTGCTTCTTCACCGGAAGTTTTGAGATGATGCGTTTGACATCATGGACAAAACCCATGTCAAGCATACGATCTGCTTCATCGAGGACAAGGAATTTGATGTCTCTTAATGAAACATGTCCTTGTTGCATCAGGTCGAGCAAACGACCAGGTGTAGCGACCAGGATGTCTATGCCTTTACGAAGGCTATTGACCTGGTTGACTTGTGACACACCACCAAAGATTACCAGGTGGCGGAGATTCAGGAATCGGCCATACGCTTTGAAGCTTTCTTCAATCTGGATGGCTAGTTCGCGTGTAGGGGTCAGGACTAATGCCTGGATGGTCCGATGACCTTGAGGAGCTTTTTGTTGCTCTTCATGCATCAATTGTAATAACGGAATGGCAAAAGCGGCTGTCTTTCCGGTGCCAGTCTGCGCGCATCCACGCAGATCTCTGCGTTCTAGGATGGCGGGAATGGCTTGTTGTTGAATGGGGGTCGGGGTGGTGTACCCTTCGTGTTGTAATGCTCTGAGCACAGGCTCAATGAGCGGTAGGTTGTTAAACGACACAATAAAAAATTAAGATTAAAAAATGTGGTAAGGCTATCAGCTCAAATCGCGATACATTACCCGCCTTACGTTAAGCCGTCACGGCATTTGGACCAGGTAGGCCCAAGAACCTCAGAGAGAGATTAACATACAAGACCCCAAAGATAAGGGGATTTGTGAGAAAAAGCAGAATATCAGGAGATTAAGGCTAAGGCCGAGGCGGAGGCGGAGGTGAAGTGTGAGGTATGAGGGTTGTTTGTAATGTGTTAAATGGTAAATGTTATATGGTTATATATATAAATAATTATATATTTTTTAATATGTTAACCAACAAATAACAAGGATCGCTATGGAATAAAAGTATTTAGGGGGGCTGATCAGCAAGAATGGCGATAAAAAGAAAAAGCAGGTGCGTTCTACGATCGCACCTGCTTTTTTATACAATGGAGGATTTATTCCAAGAGATCTGGCTGCCGGGTGATTGCCTAAATTTTGAGCACCCTGGCACTAAATCGCTGTTGGCTGTTTTCTAGAACCAGGAAGTATAGGCCTGGTTGAACGGCTGAGAGATCAATCGAAGAATTGTCCTCAGGGATTTTTATTATTTCATGTCCCTGTGAATCAAAGACGCGGATCAGGCCATTTCCAGAACCTGCAAATTGTAGATTAATGAGACCGGAAGTAGGATTTGGAGAGATACTCATTTCAGAGCTAAATTCAGCATTATGTAGTCCAACCAGACAAGCTGCATTGACTTCATCGGTTGAGTTGCAACCAGTAGCATTATTGGCAAATAAGGCATCTCCGCCAGCGGATAAGAAATCGCAGATACTTTCTACGGCGCATTCAGATAACATTGGGGAATTTTCAATAGTGACGTCGGTAACTTCCACAGGACTGATTTGACTAAAAGCATCAATATCTTCAAGGACTTCATTATCGCGGAGCATGATAGCTCCACGAATAATCCCCAAAGAATCCAATCCTTGAAGACTTTGTAGTTTAGCATTATTACGAATCAAAACGTCACCATCAATAATCCGAATGGAATCAAGTCCTGTCAGGTTATTCAAAACGTCATTGCCTTGAATGAGAAGTCTTCCTGGAATGATGTCGAGATTCTTGGCGAACTGGAGGCCATTTAATAGAGGATTCTGCTGAATGATCAAATCATATCCTATGGATTCAAGGTTTTCAAGCCCCGTTCCATTTGCTAATAATGTATTTGATGAAATCGACAAACCACCTTCTATGCTTTGGAGGGCACTTAATCCGGACAGGGAGGTGAGGTTTGAATTGTCTTCAATAAAGAAGCTAATTCCAATTATTCGCAAATCACTCAGCCATAAAAGATTATCAAGGCCACTTCCAGTAATAAAACACTGTCCACTAATTAAATCAACGCTCAGACTATTTATAGAGGTGAGCACTGGATTCATCGCAATGGAAAGATTGCCTTTTATTTCCTGAATTTTCTGGAAACCTGATATGGAGGATAAAGCATCATTTTGAATAAACCTTAGACTGCCTCCAAGGTAATCCAGGCGATCAAGGCTTTCTATGGTGGTCAGATTTTGATTAAAACTGAAGCTGCATGAGAGGCCAACATATTTTAAAGAATCCAGGGCATCGATGATTTGTATGGATGGATTTCTGACGATATTAAATGTCCCATAAATGGAATCAAGTTGTTCAATCCCTGTTAAACGTTCTAATAGAGCATTATCAGAAATTTCAAGATTACCTTTTATAGTTTGAATTTGACTTAACCCGGAAAGGTTTACAATATCATTTCCAGAGATTGTCACATTGCCCTGGATCGTATTACAATCAGGGTAATCCACCGGAAAGTTGTTGATCTGGGCTTGAGTGGATAATACAATGCCATCGGTGAGACAGGGTTGAATAACCTGTCCATGTATAGCATTTGCAATTAAAATAAATGAAATGAAAAATAAAAATGGCTTCATATAGCTTTAATTTAATTAAACAGAAAAAGGTCAATTATGAGAGAAAGTAACTGATTATCCCACGTATAATAGGATTATTATTGATTAAAAATTTTTATTATATGGGAATATGGGCGAAACTAAAATTATTTTTGGATGAAATCCTTTCCTGTAGTTATAATTCTAAGATAAATCTGAAATAATTAATATTTGATAACGAATTATCCCCTTTTTATTGGTCAATCATACTCCACCAATTGGTGCAAATGATGTTCAAGGTGCTCGACATAATCATCAAATAGCCACTCCAGTGTATGTAATGTAGGATCTCCCGAGTCACACTCCCGTTGCAAAATATCCGCTGGCATATATCCAATCACTTTGGCAAGGTGGAGATTGTAGAGCTGCCAAAAGAAAATCAAATGCCGGATAGGTAATTCCTGGTAGTGGTTTGCAATCACCCATGAATCAGCATGATAGTCGATGCGTGGTCTGTCTACAAATTGTGCGCGAATAAATCGGTGATGATTGTTGGTCGCACTGTCGATCAGGTGTCCAAGAATTTCTTTTTTGCTCCATTTATCTGCTGACGGTTTTAAAGCAAATTCTTCTTCAGAGATTAAGCCCAGGAGGGCAGGCATATTCGCACACAAGTATTCAAGTCGGGAAAGGGATGATGCTGTCATAAAGTAATAAAATCTAATTCGTGCAAATTCGTGAAAATTGGCGGCAAACCCATTTAATCCGCCGCGAATTCACGCGAATTTTCGCGAATGATGATTATTGATTTAGAAGATAAGCCTTCATCGGCTGGTTGTTATAACTGAAAAGATAAATAGCTCGTCCATCAGCTGTATTTATTTTTCGGATATCACGAACATCTTCAACTTTCAACCTTCCTTTATCGAAAGCTGTCATGCATTTGAAATTTCCCTTGCCATCTCCATAACATATGCCCGGGTATAGTCCGTCATATCGAGCGGTTTCCACTTCAGTAGGAAGATGATTGCCACCATAGATGAAATCAGTAAGTTGATCTCCATTAAAGTCATCTACAAAGAAAGCTTTCACAGGACCCACCTGACATGATATAGGAAGATCTGTCGAGGTGAAAGTCACGTCGCCATTATTTTGCAAATACACACTCGACATCGTAGAGAGTTTACGGTGTACACTTTTTTCAAGCGCCTCTTCCGGATAGATTTCTGTCAGTTTAGCATTCGCATAACTTTCATAGGTTGGAAATTTCTCCAGGATATAAGGGACTTCTTGAGAAGAACATTCCCTTCCTCTCACTGGAAGCACCTGGTCTTTTTTAGTGGTAGCCAGGACTACATCGAAATCACCATTCTGGTCAATGTCGTTTGAATACACTTCGAGCTTAGTACCCCTTGAACCACCAAACTTATTATTCCATCCCAGGTTACCAAGGATGAAGTCGGAATCACCATCATTATCAAAGTCGCCTTTTTCAATGGTCCACCATAATCCTGATCCGGCCGATTCAATTTCCTTCAGGGTAAATTTTCCTTTCCCGTCATTCAATAACACAGATGGTTTCATCCATTCTCCCACTGCAAGGAGATCAGCATCGCCGTCTTTGTCGATGTCATCAACAATTGCATCTGTAATCATGCCCATCTTTTCAAAAATGGGAGCTTGTGTTGATGTCAGATCTTTAAATACTCCGGATTGATTGATCAACAATTTCGATGCAGCAGGGATGGCATATTTTCCTCCAACTAATCTGCCACCTATAAATAGATCAATGTCTTTATCCCCGTCAGCATCAAAGGCTTCGACGCATTGTCCATTGACGAGTAGGTCAGGCATTGTGCTTGATCCGGCTTTAGTAAGCGTTCCTTTACCATCATTCAAATAAAGCCGGACTTTCAATAGCGGATTGTTGTCTTTAAATTCATTACTTCCGCTGACGATGATAAGATCTGCATCGCCATCAGTATCGATATCCATTATTGCAGATTCCTGGTCTTCAGCATTAGCATCTGCTTCAAGGGCAGGTTGAATTGATTTTTCAAACTGGCCAGTTGCATTTTGGAAGAACACAACACCAGGATATCCGGCAGAACCACCAATGAAATAATCTTCACGACCATCACCATTGAGATCACCTATAGAAATGTGAGGTCCGTTTTGTGAAAGTTTGTAGGGGAGCAATACCTGGTCGGTATAGTCATTAAATTCTTTTTCCTTGCGGATCAATGAAGGTATTTCTACTTCCTTAAGGATGATACCTCCGATAGGATCAGGGATGAAGTTTACTTTTTTAGCTTTGGCGTAATCAATGGTAAGCAAATCATCTGCATCCACATTTTTCACAACAGACATCGTTTGATGATCCCAATATACTTTTAGAGAATCTACACGTGTTGCTCCACCGAGTCCAAAATGAAGAATGGGTTCGACCGCGGAAAAATAACCACGGCTGGTCTGCATCGTATGAATTTGTTTTTTACCTCCGGCATACACCATCACTGAGCAACCAAGCCCATCTAAATTTTGTCCGGGACCTTTAAGTTTTACTTGCAGGTAATGACCATTTGTTGGACTAACATTTTTATAAATGGATGCAGGGGCATTCATATTG